>CAZRJZ010000175.1:341-4000 GCA_964600465.1 uncultured Rickettsiales bacterium | reverse complement strand
CGGGGGTGTAGCTCAGTTGGTTAGAGCGTCGGCCTGTCACGCCGAAGGTCGCGGGTTCGAGTCCCGTCACTCCCGCCATTTTACAAAGGGTATGTTTTAAGATTCCATGCGGTAGTTAGGCGTTTCGCGGGTGATGGTGATGTCGTGCGCGTGCGACTCCCGTAAGCCTGCGGAAGTGATTTGAATGAACTCGCAGTTTTTTTGCATTCTCCCAATAGTTGGGTTGCCCGTGTACCCCATGGCGGCTTTCAAACCTCCGATCAATTGGTGGATAACGCCTGAGGCCGGCCCTTTGAAGGGCACGCGCCCTTCTACGCCTTCGGGCACGAGTTTTAGCTTATCAGAGATTTCCTGCTGAAAATAACGATCCGCTGAGCCAAGCGCCATGGCCCCGATGGAACCCATGCCCCGGTAGGATTTATAGGAGCGTCCCTGGTATAAAATAACCTCGCCGGGACTTTCTTCCGTGCCCGCAAAGAGCGAACCAAGCATAACGCAATCCGCGCCGGCCGCAATAGCTTTGGCAAGATCGCCGGAAAACTTGATGCCGCCATCGGCAATAACGCATACGCCTGATTTGTGCGCTGCTTCCACAACGTCCATAATCGCGGTAAGCTGGGGTACGCCGACCCCTGCCACAATGCGCGTGGTGCAGATGGAGCCGGGGCCGATGCCGACCTTCACGGCGTCCGCGCCTGCGTCTATGAGCGCTTTCGCCCCTTCTTTGGTGGCAATATTCCCTGCGACTACTTGGACGGCGCCGCCTATTTTCTCTTTGATGGTTTTGACCATCTCGATAACGCCTTTGGAGTGGCCGTGCGCCGTGTCAACCACGAGTACATCGACTCCGGCGGCGGCTAACGCTTGCGCGCGTACGAATCCGTCTTGCCCGATGCCGGTTGCTGCGGCAACTCTTAAGCGCCCTAGCTCATCTTTGCAGGCGCTTGGGAAGGCTTGTGCTTTTTCAATGTCTTTTACCGTGATAAGCCCAATGCACCGGTACCGTTCATCCACGACCAGGAGTTTCTCGATACGGTATTGATGCAGGAGTTTCTTCGCCTCATTCCGGTCGATATGCTCGCGTACGGTAATAAGGTTTTCGTGCGTCATTAACTCATGCACGGGTTGTAAGGGATTTGAAGCAAAACGTACATCGCGGTTCGTTAGAATTCCAACCAATTTGCCGCTGCCGCTTTCTACCACCGGAATACCGGAGATACGGTGTTGTCCCATCAGCTGCAATGCTTCGGCTAACGTGGATTCCGGGGGAATTGTAACAGGGTTCACCACCATGCCGGATTCAAATTTCTTGACCTTGCGGACTTCATCGGCCTGCGAGTCGGCGCTCATATTCTTGTGGATGCACCCGATCCCGCCGGCTTGCGCCATGGCCACGGCAAGCGCCGACTCAGTCACGGTGTCCATGGCGGCGGACATGAGCGGAATGCCTAATTTAATGCTGGGCGTCAGAGCTGTGGAAGTGTCTGCATGCGCCGGAAGAAAGTCAGAAAAACAGGGTTTTAAAAGAACGTCATCGAAGGTGAGTGCAAGCGTTGGCATAGGTTTATCTACCAATCGAGGGGTTTATCAACGGCATTCCAGCTTGCAAGCAGCTAATATATCGAAAGATACCGGTTGTCCAGTGCTTGCTGGAGTGAATTTTTGGTTGCTGTTTCATCTTAAAAATCACGAATATCTATATAGAACATAATGTTGAATAGTCTTTTGCGGAAAGACTAAACCTGCGAGCGAAAGGTTTTTTCAGCAATAATGACGGTTTCTTCAACAAACTGTAACAAAATAATGCTATAAAATCAGCTAGCGCCCCTTTGATGCGCTAACTCTGTCTTGTCCCGTTGCCCCGGCTTTTATGATGCTCCGTTTTCCTAACTTGCGTAATCCTCAGCAGGAGTCCCAGGAGGCTCATTCAATGGAAGTGAATCCCCATGCGGACTTTATTCCGTATGCCTGTCATTACGATGCGTCAACTTTGCTTACGAAAAACGGCGAGCTGGTACAGGTGATTCGCATTGCAAATAATGCAAGCGGTGTCGCTCAGGAGGTTTCAGGCGCCGTGCATTTGCGTAACGTTATCCGCGAAGCGCTTTGTCTAAATGATGAAATGGCAAAATATGCCTTCTGGATCCACACGGTACGCAGTAAGAAGCCTCTGGAAGTATCACGCGCGTTTTCTAACGCATTTGCCTCTGATTTGGATGGTTTTTGGTTTGGCGAGCACCAATGGAAATATTCCTATCAAAACGAAGTTTATATATCGGTGATTCATGAGGGGCAGAAATGTGGCTTGCTTGATAAGGAAGAAATTAAAAGATCGTATTCAATCAACAATCACCATGCGTTCAGAGATGAATATTTTGATCGGGCCGCCGCTGCCTTAAGCAAGGTTGTCAAGCAGATAGATGCGCATTTGAAACCCCATTTTCAGTCGCAGATTCTTTCCATTCGACAGCAAGACGATGGTCAGTTTATTTCGCAGCCATCGGAGTTTTTTGCCCGGCTGGCTAATCTATCGCCAGTCTCTATTGCGGTGGGGTACCGGGATTTATCGCAACAGATCATTCAATCTGCCATATCCTTCGGGTTCGATGCGGTTGAGAGTCGTTTGAGCCAGGAAGATAGACGTTTTGCCGGTATTTTAAGCTTAAAGCACTACCATGAATTAGCGATTGAGCGGTTCGATGAGTTCTTGCAGCTGCCGGCGGAGATGGTGATAACGCAATATGTCAATGCCGTGCCGGAGAAAAAAGTGTACGATCAGTACGGCCCCTTGCTGAATATTTTTAAGACCAGCCAGAATAAGCATATTCTTGGTGCCAGCCAGCTATGGGAATTACGCAAAGCAAAACAGACGTCCGTGCGCCGTTTTGTAGAGCAAACAACCAGCATTATGGTTGTGGCGGATGAATATAAGGAGCTTGAGCCGGCGATCGATCGGATTCAGGAGGCCATCGGCAAGCTGGGCCTCGTGGCGATTCGTGAAGATATTCGCATGGAGGATTTTTTCTGGGCGCAATTGCCCGGAAATTTCGATTTTATTCGCAGGCAGCAGTTTATTCCGCGTAAATTCGCCGCCGGCATGGCGCGGCTTAATTATTATCCTCCCGGGCAGCGTAGCAGCCTGTGGGGCGAGCCGGTGGCCGTATTCCCAACGATGCTGCATACGGCCTACTCATTTCATTATCATGTACGCGAGAACGGCCATACGCTCTTGCTGGATTATAATTCCTTTCCCGATCAATGGGCGACGCAGCTACAGCATTTCCTGATTGCGCAAACCACGCGTTTTAACGGGCGGATTGTCATATTCGATCAGGGAAAACGTTCCGCTTTATTGACCGATGCTTTGGGAGGGGAATCTCTGAATGTAGAGTCCGGGAGCATATTTTTTAATCCCTTCAAGCTTGAAAACTCTCCCCGTAACCGTGGATTCGTGGCAGCCTGGTTGAGTGAATTTCTGGGAGATGCGGCCAAAGAAGGAGAGCAACGCGCCGGAATACGTGCGGCGGTGGATGAAACTTTTAGCGCTAATGAGCGCAGTCTTGAACGTTTTGTGGGTATACTTGGCAAACAAAATGCCGCGTTGGCTGCCGAGATTCTTCCTGCTTTCGCAGCGGCTGGATTGATGCCGATTTTTAGTT
>CAZRJZ010000175.1:0-331 GCA_964600465.1 uncultured Rickettsiales bacterium | reverse complement strand
ACCGCGATTGATTTGCAGTCGGTGATGGCGTCTGAATCCGCCAAGATTGCGGTGTTTTCCTATCTTATGCACCGTATAATCGGTAGCCTCGACGGACGGCCGACCATGATTGTTTTAAACGATGCGCCTGCTTTACTGGATAATGCTTTTTTTGCGCCGCGCCTGGAAAGTTTGCTGGAGGTGCTTAAAGAGAGCAATGCGATATTGTTTATGCGTGTGAGCAATCCATTGGACATTGCGAACAAAACGATGATCCCGATGCTTGCAGGCGCTTGCGCTACCCATCTTTATGTGCCGGATGACTTACCGGTGGAATATGGTGGCGAAGCGT
>CAZRJZ010000174.1:0-4007 GCA_964600465.1 uncultured Rickettsiales bacterium | reverse complement strand
GGCCGGTTGAAACTCTTTGTTAACGGCAACACCTGGAGTTTAATCGGCCCACTTGCATAATGATTATTATATATCAACATATTAAATAATGATCGGCAAGGTATGCGCGCCCAATACTGCCCCTGGCTATCCCGCAATATCAATCCACAAGATTCCTCATATCCCGTAAACTGCAATAAAACTGCAATAAACCTATGGTATAAGGAATACATTCACGCTTTATTAAACATACTCCTTTATCAAAGAAATCATATGGCTAGACTGCAATCAGACGCGCTGTTTCAAGGACTCGCCCGCCCGACCATGGTGCTTGGCGTAAGTTATATGTATTTCGTGATGAATGGTATTATCAGCCTTATCTGCTTCATTAATTTTCAGACATTCAAGATATTGCTGATTGTAGCCCCCGCCATTCATCTGGTGGGATACCTCATTTGCATGAAAGAGCCGCGCGCCCTGGATATGCTGGTGTTAAAAATTTCGAAAGGCATGCGGTGTATTAACCGAAATTTCCACGGCAGCACCAACTCTTATGATCCTTATTAGATAGGGTCCCCCATGAAACTCCCTTTACAACGCCGCAAATCCGCCAAAGCCGCTTATGCGCGCATAGAGGTGCCGGCTTCAGTTTTTATCCCTTACCAGTTCCACTGGGACGAAGAAACAATCCTCACCAAAAGCAATGAGTTCTTACAAGTCGTTAAAGTAGATGGTTTCTCTTTCGAGACTGCGGATGATGAAGATGTGGACATGAAAAAACTGGTCCGCAATTCTCTGCTGAAAAGCATGGCGGATGGAAATTTTTCCGTTAGCTTCCATACTGTCCGCCGCCGCCATAGCGCTTATCCGGACGGCAAGCAACCTCCGGGATTTGCCCATCATCTGGATGAAAAATGGCGATTAAAGCATGAAGGCAAACACTCATTTATTAACGAACTTTACATCAGCGTATTACGCAAACCTGACACGCAAGGCGCTGCGCGTGTGCATGATCTATTTAAAAAAGCGTCCACCATGGGCAATAAGGCGCTTCAAATGCAGTCCGTGCGCGATGCCCATAAGGAACTTGCGGAAGCCACGCAACGGGTGGTCGCCACGCTGCGCGATTATGGCGCGCGCGTGCTTACGGTGGTGGAGAGAGATGGCGCCGCCTACTCCGAGCCTATGGAATTCTTAGGCATGCTGGTCAATTGCGGCTACACGCGTCCCATGCTGCTCACCAGCGCGGATATCGCCACCTACTTGCCGACGCATCGTTTATATTTTGGCGATCGCGCCATTGAGGTGATGCACCCGAAAGGCAATCGCTTCGCAGGCATGGTCAGCATAAAAGAATACTCGCCGGCCACCGCCGCGGGCATGCTGGACGGGTTTTTGCAACTGCCGTTTGAGTTTATCATTTCGCAGTCGTTCGCCTTTTCAAATCGCCAGGTCAGCATCAATCGCATGCAGATTAAGCAGCGCCGCATGATGGCGGCGGAGGACGTGGCAATTTCGCAAGTGGCTGAGATTTCGGATGCGCTCGATATGGCCATGAGTGGTCACGTGGCTTTTGGTCAGCATCATTTGAGCGTGTTGTGCTATGAAGAAAATTTGAGCGCCTTAGAGCAAGTGCTCTCCATGGCAATAGCGGAACTGGTGAATGTGGGGGTTAATCCGATCCGCGAAAAGTTCATGCTGGAGATGACCTACTGGGCGCAATTGCCCGGCAATGTGTCTTATTCGGGCAGAAGAGCTGATATCACCACATTGAATTTGGCAAGCTTTGCTTCGTTGCACAACTATCCTTCCGGCCGCATTAGCGGCAATCACTGGGGGGATGCCGTCACGGTGTTCGACACCTCCTCGGGCACGCCCTATTTCTTTAATTTTCATTTGCGCGACGTGGGCCATAGCACCATTATCGGCCCCACCGGCGCAGGTAAAACGGTACTGATGAACTTCTTGTGTGCACAAGCGCAAAAATTCAACTGCCGCATGTTCTTCTTCGATAAAGACCGCGGCGCCGAGATATTTATTCGGGCGCTCAACGGCAAATATACGGTTATTGAGCCAGGTAAGCTGTGCCACTTCAATCCATTGCAACTTCCGGACACGCCCGAAAACAGAACCTTTCTTGGCGAATGGCTCCACACGCTGGTTACCGTGCATGACGAACCTTTTACCGCCACGGATATGGACCGGATCACCGAAGCGGTAGTGGGAAATTATAAGCTTGATAAAAAAGATCGTATTTTACGCAATATCGCACCCTTCTTAGGCATTGAAGGACCGGGCAGCATTGCATCGCGCTTACGCATGTGGCACAGCGGCGGCCCCTACGCGGGTCTATTCGATAATCCCACCGATATCGTAGATTTCTCTCATGGCAGTTCCTTTGGGTTTGAAATGGGAGAAGTATTGAAAGAACGCGTCAGCATTGCCCCCACGCTGCTCTACCTTTTCCATCGTATTTCGCTCTCGCTTGACGGCACACCCACGATCATTGTGCTTGATGAAGCCTGGGCGCTCATTGACAATAAAATCTTCGCGGGCCGTATCCGGGACTGGCTAAAAACCATGCGTAAATTGAACGGCATGGTTATTTTTGCCACCCAAAGCGTAGAAGACGCCACCAACAGCAGCATCTCCGAAACGCTCGTTCAACAAACTGCCACCCAGATTTTCTTACCCAATCCCAAGGCTACCGACGCCTACCGGCGCTCCTTCATGTTGAGTGAACGAGAGTTCAACCTACTTAAAACCACCGACCCGGGAAGCCGGTATTTTCTGGTAAAGCAGGGGAAGGACGTCGTGGTAGCCCGCATTGACCTCTCGGGCATGGATGAAATTATCAACGTACTCTCCGGACGCGCTGAAACGGTAGGGATACTGGATGAAGTGCGGAAAACCGTTGGAGACAATCCACGCGCCTGGCTGCCTGTGTTTCAGGAACGCGTTCAGCAGGAGAAAGACCGTTTTGCAAACCGAGAGAAAAAATAGGCCGCAAGCCATCATGTCTATGCTGGCGGGAATTGCCTTGTTCCTGTTGCCTGGCATAAGCTATGCCTTGCCCGTTGTCGGCTGCCCAAATTCCGACGGCCTTACTGCCTACATTGTCAATTGCATAAGCCACGAGCTTATCACCGTGGCGCTGCCAAAGCTCAACAGTATCGCCCAGGTCATTTTAAAACCGATCCTTGCCGCTATATTGCTTGCCATTATTTTCTACGGCGTCATGGCAACCACCGGCCGTGTCCGCCAACTAAAGCATGACACGGTGGTGCTTTGTTTAAAAATAGCCGGGGTTCTTATGTTTACGGGCATCACCGCGCCGCCGCTCGGCGGATTTGTGCCAAACATTTTAGGAGATGGAACGGCAGCCCATCCCGGCATTATCGGCTACTTTACCAGCATTGCGCTAACTTACGCGAATGACCCAGTCAGCCTCCAGACGGAGCAGCAAAATTGTCCCAGTTTTAGCGTCCTGCAACTGGCCTCTAATGTATGGTTCCGGCTGGATTGCCTCATTTATCGCCTGATCGGCTCACCAATTCCTGGAGAGCAATTTTCAATCAGTAATATCTCTACAGGACTTTTGGGCATCTTCACCGCCGCAATTTTTTCGCCTCCTATCGGCTTTTCGGTGTTTTTATTCGGCGTGGCGTTCATCGTGATCCTTATTATGGCGATTGGCAAAGCCCTTTACACGTTTATCAGCGCCTATATCGCCATTGCCATTTTATTACTCGCTTCTCCTTTCATCATCCCTCTTATCTTGTTTAGAAGCACAATCGCTATTTTTGAGAAATGGCTCCGAATGCTAATGGGGGTGATGCTGCAACCGCTTTTCATGGCGGTTTTTATCAGCATGCTGATGGTAGCCACACAGCAGGCGGTGTTCCGCATGACCACCCGCACCCTACCTGATCACCCCATGCTCATCATCCGGCAACTCGCCGAGGAACTCCCAGTGCCAGAGCTCCACCGGCACCGTGCGAAACCACCCGAACTCCCGAGCTCGGGCC
>CAZRJZ010000173.1:0-4023 GCA_964600465.1 uncultured Rickettsiales bacterium | reverse complement strand
TACACCTCGCTGGTGGCACTGATGCAGGAGGATATGAAAAAGCTCATTGCGTATAGTTCCGTGGCGCATATGGGGTTTGTGACGGCGGGAATATTCGCTTTCAACATTCAAGGCATTGAGGGCGCCATTGTCCAGATGATCAGCCACGGGTTGATTTCGGGCGCGCTCTTTTTAGCGGTGGGTGTGGTCTATGACCGTTTGCATACCCGCGACATTAATCGTTACGGCGGACTTGCCGCTATCATGCCGCGCTACGCCTTGCTGTTGTTGTTTTTTACCATAGGTTCGGTGGGGCTGCCGGGAACCAGCGGTTTTGTGGGAGAATTTTTAGTGCTGGCGGGTGTGTTTAAAGCCGATACGCGGGTTGCTGCTTTTATTGCAACCGGCCTGGTATTAGGCGCTGCGTATATGCTCTGGCTTTACAGGCGTGTGGCCTATGGGGAAGTCGTGCATGAGGATATAAAAACGATGCCCGATGTGAGTTTGCGCGAGATTGCCTGTTTTCTGCCGCTGGTGGGTACGGTATTGTGGCTCGGTATTTATCCGAACGCGTTTTTAAAGCCTATGCATGCCTCCGTTGAGCAATTGCTAAAATCCGTTGGCGCTGAGCAAAATAGGCAACCCAAGCCCATAGAGGAGAAACCCTGATGGCTGGATTGCTGCCCGATTATTTATTGCCGTTATATCCGGAGATAGTTCTGTGCCTGGCGACCCTTGCGTTGCTCCTTACCGGCGTTTATGTCCGTCCGAAAGTGAGTCAGTCCTTATTTTGTGCGGTGGCGTTGATCATTGCGGCAACTTTAACGCTGGTATTGCGTTCTAATGTGCAGCATGTGGTTACTCTCAATGGCATGTTCATTGCGGATGCTTACACGCAGCTTGGGAAACTGTTGCTGCTTGGTGGGGTGTTTTGCGTGCTGCTTATTTCCTCGAAATGGTTGACGGAAGAGGGTGGAAAGTCATGTGAGTACGTGACGCTCGTGCTTTTTGCTGTGCTGGGGTTAATGTTGCTTCTCTCGGCGGAGAATCTGCTGGCGCTTTATATGGCGCTCGAGCTTGCGAGCCTGGCGCTATACGTGCTCGCCTCCTTTAACCGCGATAGTCTGCGCTCCTCGGAGGCGGGACTGAAATATTTTGTACTTGGCGCGCTGGCGTCGGGGATGTTTTTATTTGGCGCCTCGCTGGTATACGGATTTACCGGCAGTATTTATTTTGATGCCATCGGGCAGTTTTTTTCGTCTTTTAATGAAGAGGGAAACACGGCAACCTTGCCCGGCGCGCCCATAGTGGGGATGATTCTAATTATTATCGCGCTCTTCTTCAAACTTTCCGCCGCTCCTTTCCATATGTGGACGCCGGATGTGTATGAAGGCGCGCCGACGCCGGTGACAGCGTTTTTTGCGATTGCGCCAAAGATAGCGGTGATCCTGCTTTTGGTGCGAGTGCTTATGGTGCCTTTTGCCGATGCGATAGCGCAGTGGCAGCAAGTGGTGATTCTGGCCTCCGTTCTTTCTATGCTGGTAGGCGCTTTTGCCGCGCTCATGCAAACGAATTTAAAACGCCTGCTTGCCTATAGCTCCATTGGTCATGTCGGGTTTATGCTTATGGGTGTAGCCACAGGCACGAGTGCTGGTGCTCAAGGGGTTCTGGTTTATTTGGGCGTTTATATTTTTATGAGCGTTGGCGCTTTTGGTTGTGTCCTTTTCTTGCGGCGCGGCGGAATCTATCTGGAGGAATTGCGGGACCTCGCGGGGCTTTCGCGCGCACACCCTCTGTTGGCGTTAACGTTTGCGGTGTTTATGTTTTCCATGGCAGGCATTCCGCCTTTGGCAGGGTTTTTCGGGAAAATGTATATCGTGCTTGCTGCGGTTGGAAATGGGTTGGTTTGGCTCGCCGTTATCGGGTTGCTCACCAGTGTTGTTTCCTGCTACTACTACTTGAAGATTGTGAAACTGATGTATTTCGATGAGCCGGTTGCGCCGCTTGACACGCCGTCTGGACGCGGTGTTTGGGCAGGGATTTGGCTTTGTTTTTTTGTCACCGTTTGTTATGTTTTTTCTCCGAGTATGCTGATTGATTATGCAAAAGCCGCAAGCCAAATCCTCCTCCCGTAGCGTTATCCAGTCGCCGCAGGGCTCTGGCCTGCTTAACGACTACCATCTGCTCTCCTATGACACGTTGGATAGCACCAACGAAGAAGCCAAGCGGCTTGCGCAGGCAGGCGGCGCGCATGGCGCTGTGGTCTGGGCCAAGCAGCAAACCGCCGGCAAGGGACGGGCAGGGCGCACATGGATTTCCGATAAGGGGAATTTATATGTCTCTCTGCTGCTAAAACCGCAATGCCCCATGGAGGCACTGGCGCAGCTTTCCTTTGTGGCGGCGGTCGCCGCTTTCGATGCCGTAAGGGCCTTGTTGCCGGATGCTGACGGCATTGAGATGAAATGGCCTAATGATATTTTGGTAGAAGGCAAAAAAATTGGGGGTATCCTGCTGGAATCGTTTTCCCTGCCGCAGCAATCGGGACGCTGGGTGGTCATCGGCGTGGGTATCAATGTGGATAATGCGCCGGAAGGGCTGAGTTTCCCCGCCACGTCTTTGCGCGAGCAGGGCGTGGATCTGGTGAGCGCTAAAATTGTGCTTTCCCGCTTTGTGCATCATTTTATCGTCCGCTATAACCTATGGAACAGCCGTGGGTTTGCGCCTATTCGCCGCGTGTGGCTGGAAAACGCTTGGGGCCTCAATAAAGAAATGCGCGTTTGCTTGCCGCATGAAGAACTAAGCGGTGTTTTCAAAGGCATCGATAAAGACGGTGGCATTGTGCTGGAACTCGCGCCCCGCAAACGCCGCATTTTTTATGCCGGAGATATTATGCTTGCGCGCCCCACCGGCGTGGGCGTTTGACGGGCGCAGAGCGATCTGATACGGTGGCACAGTTTCTAAGCAGTGAAAGTAGGCTATTTATGAATAAAAGTCTGATCGGTGCAACGCTGGTGATGCTTGCGCTCTGCGCATGTTCAAAGCCGGTTCCTGAGCTTAAAAGCCCGTGCGTCGGGGCCGAAGGCGCGCCCTGTGACCGCAGGCCGGTGAATGTACCTGCGCAGTCTTGAGTTCTGGCCGCGGGGTCTTGCGGTGTTCTGGCTGACCAGAAAAGTCTATGAGCGCGCTGGTTACCATTCCTTTTGAAAAACCTTTTCTACGCACGCTCGCGGAATATGTGTGGGCAACGTATGGCCAGGATAGACAGGTTTTTTCGCGGCTGTTAATACTCCTTCCCACGCGCCGTGCTTGCAGGAATTTCCAGGAGATTTTAGCGTCTCTGGCGCCAGCCTCTCCTTTGCCGCGCCTGCAGCCGGTCGGTGACGTAGAAGAGACGGATTTTTTCGATGCCGCTTCCGATATAATGGCGTCGCTGCCGCCTCCGCCGCCTGTGATCCACCCGCTTAAGCGCGCGATGCTGCTTACTTCGCTGGTGGGGAAATTCAAAGGCGACAATGCCCACAATCCCTACGCTATAGTGCAGCATATGCAGCTTGCGGAAGAACTGGGCCGGTTTTTTAACGATGCTGCGCGGGCGAAGATTGATTTCTCAAGGCTGCAAACCTTGGCGCCGGAGGAATTTGCAGGCCACTGGCAACTAACGTTACGTTTTTTGAGCATTGTCACGCATCACTGGCCAGCCATGTTGGCTGAGATGCAGGTGGACGATCCGGTGCAGCGGCGTAATGCGCTGATAGAGCGCTTAGCGGAGCAATGGCAAAAAGATCCGCCATTATACCCTGTCATTATGGCGGGATCCACTGCCAGCCAGCCGGCAACGGCAACGCTGTTAAAGTCGATCATGCAATTGCCAGGCGGATTGGTGGTGTTGCCGGGGGTTGATATTGCGCTTGCGGATGAAGCGTGGGAAGCGCTGGAAGAAACGCATCCCCAGTATGGATTTAAAATGTTATTTGCACGCTTAAATCTTGATCGCACGCAAGTGGGCGTGCTTGATGTCCCCCATGTTGCTGCTACCTGCTGTCA
>CAZRJZ010000172.1:3309-4030 GCA_964600465.1 uncultured Rickettsiales bacterium | reverse complement strand
AGCCGATAAGTTGGAAGTCGCAGAAATTAAGGTAAAACAGAAAAGGAGAGGGGTTTAAATGGCGTAGCGCCCTATAGAGCGAAAATGGCGGCAATGTAAACGGCGCTTGAAAGCGTTGTGAGAGCACTACCTGGAATATATCGCCGGCGCGTATGTATTCGCGTGCGCGTTCAATCATGCCATCGTAATGGGCGCGTGGGGTGTTGGAAATAAAATCCTCACGTTTAACCCCTGCCGGATTTACATTGGTTTGCGGCAGCGGCTGGGCTAGTTTATCCAGAACATCGTAAATGCGCTTCTTGGCAGCGCTGTAGGCCGTATTGACGTCTCCACGCGCAGCATCCGGCCAGATGGTGGTAAGGATAAACATCTTATCCGCCACGGCGTCAAAGATAACCATGGTTTTAGGGCGAATAAAATATGCATCCGGAATGCCAATAGGATCGGGATTATTATCCGGCAGATTTTCCATGAGGCGTACCATATCGTAGCTCATGGTGCCGATCAGGCCGGCAGACATAGGAGGAAGTCCCTCCGGAATAGCAAAACGCGAGGCCGCCAGCAGCGCCCGGAATGCTTTCAGGCTTCCACCTTCGCAAGGTTTAAAAACCGCTCCTTCCGGAGAGTCTGCGTAAGCAATTTCAGAAAAATTCCCTCGGCAGCGCCAGATGACATCCGGCATAAGGCCGATCACGGACTAACGGCCACGCGTTTCACCTTT
>CAZRJZ010000172.1:0-3299 GCA_964600465.1 uncultured Rickettsiales bacterium | reverse complement strand
CAGTAAGAAAGAAGGGGTCTGTTTATCCATCAGGCGTAAGCTTGCCGAAACAGGCGTATCCAGCTCTGCCGGGCGTACGCACCATACCAGCTGGGGACTGCCTTCCCTGAATTTCTCTGCGAATGTTTCAGCGCATGGCTCTATTGGGGGATAAGCGGACATTAGTCTCTCTGCCGGGATTGGCGGAGGTTGCTAAGCGCCTCATCGTCAATGGTAACGGTATATTTTTTTCGTAAATACTCAGCGTATTGCTGCATCAGCTCTCCTTGTGCCTGGTGCTCCAGGGCGGGTTTGAGCGTTTTATCCGTCTCAGCGGCATCTTTAGGAGCGCTTACGCGTTCTCGCAGCACGGCAATAAGGTAATCTCCATTGGATGATAAGTAAGCTTTAGTGGAAGCATTAATTCCGAGCGTGAACAATTCCGCCATTAACGGCGACGGCAACGAGAGACCGGACGCGGTTTTAGTGCGCTCCCGCAACAGCGCTCCGCTGGAGGTGGATTTCAAGCGGTGCTGCTTTACCAGTTTTTCCCGATTCGCAGGATCCTTAAAAGACTCCGCAATGGTTTGCGCCAGTTTCTGCAGCTGCCTGGATTCCGCCTCTTTCTTCCACGCGCTTGCCACTTCCGCTCTTACATTCTCAAATGGCTTGGATTTTGCCGGCGTTTCCTCGGTTACGCGCACCATAAAATACTCGCTTTTTTTATCTGATATAATGGCGGAGTCGTCTCCGGGATTTGTTTGGAATGCCAGTTCCAGAACTTTGGGAGATAAATCCGGTTCCTGTATTTTTTTACCATCCGGGCCTGTTCCCTGGCGGTCTATGGGGCCGATGCGTTTTATATGAAGTTGCAGCGACTTTGCTGCTTCTTCAGGGGTGGCGCCGCCGGCAAGCAAATCTTCCAATTGATGCGAGATTTTTTCCGCTTTCTCGCCGTCTGCATTAAACGCTAAATAATCCAGCGTTCTATAAGCAGGTGCGGTGAAATTATCCGGATGGGCCTTGTAAAAAGCCTCTAATTCTTCTGCTTTGGGCGCGGCAATTTCCTGCGCCAGCAAAGCGGGGATCACGTAAATATCGGCAACGCGCTTTTCCTGCAAAATAGCGGCGATTGTCTGGACTTGCGCATCCAAAACAGGGGCATTGGCGGTGATTGCATCGGTGAGCAGGCTGCTGCTGATCTGATGACTCAGGGTTTTGATATAATCCCGTTCAGATAATCCGTTCTGGCGGAGGAAAACATGGAATTTCTGCGCGTCGAACGCTCCTTCTTTGCTGCGGAACATGGCATTGTTGCGGATATTTTCAGCGATTGTTTTTTCATCCGGAATGAGTCCCAAGGCCTGACTCTCTTTCAAAAAAAGTTCCCGCGTGATCATTTGCTCCAGCACTTGCCGGTCAATCCCGAAGGTCTGCATCATTTCCGGCGAGAAATCACTTCCAAGCTGCGCGCGGATATTGGCGGCGGCAAGTTGCAGTTCACGCTGGTAAGCCGTAATGCTGATGGCCTTATCTCCCACCTGGGCGATGCTAATCTTGCGGCCGCCCTGGCGAACCATGTCGCCAATACCCCAGAGGCCAAAACTCAGCACCAAAAGCGCAATGAGAAATTTTGCGAATAAGCCGCTGATGCGGCTACGGAACGTTTTCAGCATAATCAACTACAGCCCAGTGCAATGCCCTTGCATAGGATTTAATATGCGCGAGCAGGTTGTCAAAGTGAATATATCTATGCTAAGTGCATGCCCTATGCAAAGAAAACTCATCGCAGGCAACTGGAAAATGTTTGGGCGGCGCTCCGAGAGCGAGGCGTTGCTTAAAAGTGTCGCGGCCTTTGTGTCGAGTTCCAGATATTCGGCGGAAGTGCTTGTTTGTCCACCTTTTACCCTGATTCCTTTGGCTGCGGATTTCTTGCATGGCACTTCTATTGCGATTGGCGGCCAGGATTGTTCCCACAAGGATGAAGGCGCATTTACCGGCGATATTAGTTCATCCATGCTTAAAGAGGCCGGTTGCGCTTATGTGATTTTAGGACATTCCGAGCGCAGGCAGTATCACGGCGAAACGGATCAGATGGTGCGCTCTAAAGCGCAATCAGCCTTAGAAGCAGGGCTTATACCCATTGTTTGCGTAGGCGAAACGCTAAAAGAACGTGAGTCAGGAACTGCCGAGAAGACAGTGACAGCGCAATTGCAGGCGGCGCTTCCTCAGGGAAATGGGGCGGTGGTGGCGTATGAGCCTGTATGGGCGATTGGAACAGTCAAAACAACTTCATTGCAAGATATTGCTGATATGAATGCATGTATTCATCGGATTGTTGTGAGCGGTGTCGGCGTGCTGTATGGCGGCTCTGTAAAAGCTTCGAATGCAGAAGATATTCTTGCCATTTACGGTGTTGACGGGGCATTGGTGGGAGGCGCGAGCCTCAAGGCGGATGAGTTTTGCGCCATTATTGCCGCTGCAGGAAGTGTTTGAATAATACTTATGCACCGATTATAAGTTTCTAAGAAAAGAGAGGTTTTTTTATGTATCCGGTGTTGTTGGTGATTCATACTATCGTTGTATTGTTTATGATTGCGCTAATTCTTATTCAGCGTAGCGACCAGGACGGTATGGGCCTTTCCGGCGGTGGAGGAAATCAGTTTTTGTCGGGCCGCAGCCAGGCTAATCTCCTTACGCGCACAACGGCCATATTGGCAGCGGTCTTTATTGTATCCAGCCTGGTGCTTGCCGTGATGGGGGGGCGTATGGGAAGAGAGTCGATTGTCGATACAATCACTCAGCCTGCTCCGGCGGTTTCTGAAAGCCCTGTCCAAGAACCCGCGAAGGCAGAATCGCCACCGAAGCCCAGTGTGCCAAGGCCGGAGTGATCAAGGTTTGCTGGGAGCGCTGTATTCAGGTAGTCTAATTCTTTGAAAGGGGATGATCTATGGCGGCGGCAGCAGAGACTATGGATGAGAAAGCTATTTTAGGTTTTTTAGCTGAGACTCCGGCAACGGTGCAGCCATTCCAAAAACATGGATGGTTGCCTGGGGATAAATTCTCACGTCATTCGGAGTTTAAAACCTATCTGCCTTTGGGGGCCGAAGCCAAAGATCATGAGGCAATTGCAGGTCAGATAGCGCATTATCTTGAGAGCAAGTTAGGGTTGCAGAAAATAGACTCGAGTACAAGAGGGCCTATTGCCCCGGGGTGCTTTTTTATCACGCCTGAAATGCTTGATACTAGTTTACGCTCAAGGGAGAGCACTCATATGCCATATTTAATTATGATTAATCATGAAGATGAGTCAAGAGTGC
>CAZRJZ010000171.1:0-4034 GCA_964600465.1 uncultured Rickettsiales bacterium | reverse complement strand
GTACCTCGGTCACCGCGCCAACGGTCTCGCCTTTTTCGTCCACGGCTGCTAAGCCTATTAATTCATGCGCGTAATAGGCATGGCTGAGCGGTGGGAGGCTGCTTGCCTCTGTGTAGAGGATGGTATTTTTTAAAGCTTCTGCAGCGGTTCTATCTGTGACGCCATCGATACGGCAAATCAGCAGTCCTTGCGTGGTCGTGCCGGTGATGGCAAGGTTAAAAGACCGTTTTGCGGAGACATCCTGAAGAGGCGTAAGCCGCAAAATATCTTTGGGATTTTCGGTGAAGCTGCGCAGCTTGACTTCGCCGCGTATACCGTGCGCGGCGACAATAGCCCCAATTTCAACCAGCCTAGCGCTTATGCGCTCGCCTCAGCTTTCATTTCTTTACGGGATTTGCGTACCGGGCGCTGCGCTGGCGCGGTTTTAATGAGTCCGGCGCGGTGCAAAAAATGGTGAACGCGCGGACTTACTTCAGCGCCAACGCCCAACCAATATTTCGCGCGTTCTTCATCCAAGACTAGTCTATTAGCGTCTTCCTGGCTAAGAAGCGGGTTATAAGTTCCTATTTTCTCAATAAAATTTCCATCGCGTGGGTTGCGTGAATTGGTAACGACAATGCGGTAAAAGGGGCGCTTCTTGGCGCCGCCACGGGCGAGGCGAATTTTGGTGGACATAAGTGCCTTGAGTTCCTTATAAAATCAGTTTAGCCAGAAGCATCTAGGCCATAACGGCCGCATTGTAAAGAGATTTTTAAAGAGAATGCTCCGTTTAAGCCTGGGTATTTTTGGTATAGGACAGAAAGTTGTAAATTTCCATGGGCTTACGCCAGGCATACTTGCCGCTATGCTGTCTGTCGCGTGCGAAAATAAGGAGCTGCCATAGTTTTGAATAAAAGCTTGCGTGCATCCAGGGGGATGGCTAGAGTCAGCCACTCTATTTTGTATGCATCTTTGATACCATGCATAACAGTTAGTTGTGACAGTTAGTTGTGATGGACGATTGGGGGGATTTAAGACATGCGGGAACGTGGGCAAAATATTCAGGATGTATTCTTAAACAAGCTCCGCAAGAGTAAAACGCCAGTGACTATTTTTCTCTCAAACGGCGTGAAACTGCAGGGAAATATCGGTGGATTCGATAATTTCTCCGTCCTTTTAAAGCGCGGCCCCCAGATTCAGCTGGTTTACAAGCACGCCGTCGCCACCGTAGTGCCGGCCGTGGCCATCAATATGTTCGAAGAAGATGCTGCACTGCAAGAGGCTCCCCAGCTAGAGGATGTGGGGGCTTAATTCTCCCGTTTCCTCCTCCCGGTTCTGCTTTCTTTACGTTCTTCAGCGCTTTGGCTGAACAGGCCGGCGAAGGGGTTGAACATGCTGAAAGCGCGTTCAAATATCGCTACGTTCTGGCGGGTCATTTCCTCCAGCGTGGAAAGCGGAGAGAATTCACGCATTGCTTTACCCACGTAGCTGCGCATTTTGTCCTGGTTTTGGATAAAAGAGCGCATGCTGGCGGAGAGGTAATGCTGCAGTACATCGCGCATGTTGTCATCGTAGAAACAAATGACGCTGCGCAAAAATTCCGCCGGAAGCAGCGGCTCACCTTTATTTTCCTGTTCCAGAATAATCTGCGTCAGGGTCTGGCGCGTGAGATCCTCCCCTGTTTTAGCGTCCTGCACTTGAAAATCCTCGTTTTTGCGAACCATTTTGTAAAGGTCGTCCAGCGTGACATAAACGCTGGTTTGCGTATTATACAGGCGGCGGTTAGGGTATTTCTTGATAACGACAGTTTCCCGGGTATGGTTGGTCATAGGCTTTACTCTGTTGAGGATTATGCGTAAAGTATGGCCTGATGTATCACTATCCCGCCATGTTCGCAACCTATGTCCACACCCGACTATCAACAACTTGCCCGTCAGTTTATCGATATGTGGCAAAAGCAGATGAGCATGGTGATGAACGACCGGCATTTTATCCAGGCGTTGCTGGATGGATTGCAAAATATGCCGCAATATGCCGGAGCTTCTCATGATTATGCCGGTGCAACGCCCACTCCTGGCGCTCCCCTTTACTCTGACGCTGGCGATGACCGAATGGGCGAGTTTGACTACCGCTTGCGCATGTGCGAAGCACGCATCGGCAAGCTGGAGTCCGCCGGAAACCCCATTAAGAAACGCCCAGCTCGCGCAGGCCGTGCAAAGAGAAGCAACCTTAAGGCTGCGCGAGTTTCTAAACGGGATTAAGCGTTATCACGATTCTTCTTACCGCCGCACGGTTGTCAGTCCTCCGGTAATCTGGCGGAAGGGCAGCGCGTGTTTGCTGGATTATACCAGGTTGTGCGCAGGAAATATGGCGCTCTTGCCGCCGCTGTTGCTTATTCCTTCGCTTATCAACCGTTACTATATTTTGGATCTAGACGAGAAGAAAAGCTTTGCCCGTTATTTAAGCGCGCAAGGGATTCCTTGTTTGATACTCGACTGGGGCGAGCCGGAAGGCGCAGAGATGGCATATAATTGCGCCGATTATGTAACCGAAATCCTTGTCCCGGCATTGAATTTTATTGTTGCCTCCACCGGGCAAAAAGCGGTGCTTGGCGGTTATTGTATGGGGGGAGTGCTGGCAACGGCATTGGGATTAATATGTCCCGCCCTTACTGCAGGTATCGCATTGCTGGCGACGCCATGGGATTTCTGCGCGCCCGGTATGGCACACCTGCGTTTAAATAATGAGCTTTGTAGTCAGATAGAGGCGCAATTGTCAGCGGAAGAAAAAGTTCCGGCTTCTCTGATCCACTTATTGTTTTGCCTGCAAAATCCGATTGGGTTTCAGCAGAAATTCCGCCGCTTCGCGCAGATGCCCGAGGGAAAAGAGGGGGCAAAAATCCGTGCGTTTATGGCGCTTGAATCATGGGTTAATGACGGTGTTCCCATGGCTGCGGCCGTGGCAAAAGAGTGTTTACTGGATTGGACGCAGCACAACACGCTCCACAGCGGTTATTGGGAGGTAAAGGGGAGCCGCATTAATCCTTCCGGCAGCGCGATGCGCGTATTTGCCGCGATTCCAAAATCGGACCAGATTGTGCCAAAATCATGCGCCATGCCGCTTGCGCAGGCCATGAATGCGTCTATTATTTACCCAGGCGCCGGACATGTAAGCATGGTGGTGGGAGAAAAAGCCAAGCGCGAATTATGGGAACCTTTCGTTGCGTGGTATCGGCAATTTTTAGCCTAAATGGAGGCAAGGATCTGCTGATCGGTAAGATTGCCTGGAACAAGAAGGAGGGGGATTGGAAGTTTCTCGCCCAGTTGCGCTGCCAGCCAGCTTATCAACGCGTCATTGCTTTTACCGCTTTCCGATGCGCCCAGTACCAGCATATCCAGGCTGGGATCTTCGTGCACGGCTTGCAAAATATTCTCACCTACTTGACCTTCGCGAATGAGTAGGGAAGGGCGGATGCCGCAGAGATTATAGGCTTCATCGCATACATCTTGAAGCAGGGTTTTTGCCTCTTCGTACCGCTCCTGCTGCATGCGGTCCGCCACGTTAAAAAGGGTTTGGAAATCTGGAGGGGGAATCACATGAAGAATATCCACCAGTCCACCGCCTCGCTGCGCCTTTAAGCAGGCGAATTTAAGCGCTACACGCGATTGCGGCGTGTCGGAGACACACACCAGGTACTTAGAAGGTGGAACAGACATTGCAGGCCCAGAGGGAAAAAGTGACATAAACATCCTTGTTCAAATTTTATAAAACACACGGCTTGCGATCCAGCCCGCCATCATAGCCAGGGCAACGGAAAATAAACCATACATAATGGGGGAGTGATGGGAAAAAGCGTGTATTTTTGCGTCTAACCCGCTTTTGTGTACATGCAGGGGGATGGTTTGCACGCCTGCCAACTCGCCTCCGCTGATAAGGTATGCTTCCGCAACATACTGTCCTTCCGTGACGGTGTCGGGGAGGTCGATTCCAGCCTTGAACAATGTTTTTCCCATAAATTGCAGAGTTGCGTCTTCGCGGTAGAGTTTTTTTGAATG
>CAZRJZ010000170.1:3660-4048 GCA_964600465.1 uncultured Rickettsiales bacterium | reverse complement strand
GGGCCGAAATGATGTGGGACGCGTAGCCAACATGGGCACGGTACGCACCACGCAGCAAATGTCCATTGAGCACTACAGCCACGTGATGCATATCGTTTCCAATGTGGAAGGCGAGATTGCTCCGCAGTTTGACGCCCTCTCCGCGCTCATTGCCGGCTTTCCGGCAGGTACGGTATCCGGTGCGCCCAAGGTGCGCGCCATGGAGATTATTGATGCATTGGAAATCCATCGCCGCAGTTTTTATGCCGGATGCGTAGGTTATTTCTCCGCCAACGGCGATATGGATACCTGTATCTCACTACGCACAGGCCTTATTAAGGATCAAACGCTCTATTTGCAATCCGGCGGCGGGATTGTGGCAGACTCCAAAGCGGAAGACGAATACCAG
>CAZRJZ010000170.1:0-3650 GCA_964600465.1 uncultured Rickettsiales bacterium | reverse complement strand
AATAAAGCCAAAGCCCTCATGCGCGCCGCCGAAGAAGCGGTGAAGTTTGTTTGAGAGACACTACCCAAACATGCTTTTATCCAGCATCAACTTGCGTAGCGCATCTTCACGCACAATGCGAAACGGCTTGACGATACCGGAAAGCCGCGCCGCTTCATCAGCGCTTTCTGCATTCACCATTTTATGCTCTTGCGGGGAGGAATAGACGAGATAGCGCGTTGCCGCCACTTGCGGGTCGAGCGCCTTTACGGCAAGCGGCAAAGGCTCAAACGGATCCTTCCGAGGGGGCTTTAGAAACGCTTCCTGCATTAGCATAGTTTCCAACGCATGCAGCCTAAGATATACTCCACCCTGCCATTGCTTCCCAGCGGCAGCAAACAACAACGATAGCGTATCTCTAAATGGCGGCGATTAATAAAAACCGATTCATCAAGCACCGGCTCCCCTTGACCTGCGCGCTCCATGGCATGGAGCATGGAAGCGATTTGCGGCGCATCGTCGTGGTCTGCGGTAAGGCCGGTCATGTCCTGGCCATAGGCTTCCAGCAACTCTTTTCCCACATACTCATAATGAAAGCCCTTAGCGCCATTGTTGCGTTCAAGTAACGTAACCAGAAAGCATGAGTCCCAGACGGAAGCAAGCGCCTGGGAGTCCACCTCGTCTTCACGCGGAAATGGACGATCTTTTTTTAAAGCCTTCCAATAGTTCAGCGCCGTTTCATGAGCGCGTTTGGCTTCTGGAAAATGAATGCTGTCGGTGTGTGCTAAATCATTCATGCGCGGCTACCCTAAAGTGCGTATCATGAAGATAAGGCATACCACATCAGCTAACGATATCCAGCAGGTTTTTCGTCATTGTGTCGGCAGCTTTCAGCACATGTAAATTCGCTTTATAGTCATACGTAGCTATTTTTTGATTGACTATCTCATTTTCCAGACTCACCGGCGAACGCGGCACGTTTTCGCTATCATCGCCTTCAGTGGCGGACGTAGCAAAAGGCTCCGCGCTGACATCGGCGGTTTTTACGCCACCCTCTTGCATAGTAACCGCTTTTACCGCTTGGGCAGTTAACTGACTTGTATGGTGCTTTGCCTCGAGTGAAGCGCCTAAGTTGGCAATATTATCCGCACTATTTTGCAATCGGCGTTCCGCCGCCTGCAATCCCGCCACTGCAGTACCCGTCACAGATGAAACCATACAATGCCCATGCTATTTAACGTTTCTAGAAATTCATGGTTAATATTAATCCATATTCGTTAATTTAAGGTAAATGCCGGAGCGCAGCAGACACGGTTTCTTCAGTAATTTTAGCAAGATATTTCCTATCTTTAATGTCGTTATGCAAGATCGGAGGATGAAACTGCACCACCACCTCCAATGGCCCGGAACGCAGTAAATGCATAAAATGCGGCAGTAAGGTCATATCCCCATACCAGGCCAATAACGGACGCTGCGAAATGTCGATAGGCAGGCCGTGCCAGCGCTCATAGCGAATAGTTGCTGGTTGCACGGTAAGCGCAAAGTCTTCTTCTCCAGGCTCTGCCAATGCAAAATAAGACGATCTAAATGGCAAGACGCGTTTACCGTCGCTTGTGGTTCCTTCCGGAAAAAGCGCCACCGCGCAGCCATTACTCAGCGCCTTCTTCAAGGCCAACACATTGCCTCTGGTTTGCTGTGGCCGCCGATCAATAAAGACACAGCCCGTAATACGGCACACGGTTCCAATAATCGGCCAGCGGGCAATTTCCGCCTTCGGGGCAAAACACACCTTTTCCGCCGCTCCCAGCACCAAGATGTCTAAATAGCTGCTGTGATTGGTTACCACTAAAAGCGGCCTGGCGCCGCTCATTTTTCCTTCAACGCGAACGCGTAAACCCAGCACCCGGGCAATCACGCGATAAGAACGCAGAATAAACATTCTTCGGATATTGCCTGAAATGCGCGCCCAACAGGCAATCTGCAAAAGCACAATGGAAAGCGCCAGCCAAGGTAAAATTATCAACAGTTTGACGAATGCTTTTAACACGTCGCTTAAACAATATCGCGTGGCGGGGAATTAGAATAACGCTGGGCGTAGCGCTCCGTCACCAGCTCCGTTTTTACGATAATCCCGACATCCACGGTATTATACCCGGTATCAATCACGGCGCCATCTCCCACATACCCCCCCAGCCTCAAATACCCTTTTATCAAAGCCGGCAATGCAGCAAAGGCCGCTTTTTCGTTTACCGATTCCTTAGGCAACATCTCCATGGACACATAAAGCTCAGGTAACGCACGAATGCGAAACGCAGGAGGAGCCAAATGATAGTGATATAAATAGCTTAAAGCCTCTCTGTGCCCGGCAGGCTCCGCGCCGTGCAGACTGCCGCAACCAAACATCAGCTCTATACGATAATGCTCGACATAAGCGGCAATGCCCCGCCATAAGAGTTGCATCACCGCACGGTTACGATACCCGGCATCCACACAGGAGCGTCCCAACTCCAAAATCTCGCCTTTTAAGTTAAGCACTGCTTCGATATTGAATTCACTTTGCGTATAAAAACGCCCGAGCTGCTTCATGGAGGTGCGTCGAAGCAGCCGGTAAGTTCCTACAATACGCGAAATATCCCCTGCATGATCTACTACCAATAGATGATCGCAATAGGGATCGAATGCATCGAAGTCACGCTTCTGGAATGCTTCTTCTTCCGATGGATGCGCACCCATTTCTTCTACGAAAACGCGATACCTCAAAGCTTGCGCTTCCCGAATTTCTTCTAAAGAGTCAGCGATCTTCACCTCCAGGCAACCTGCGCAGATAGGCCGGAACGCGTTTGACTCGCCTTGAGCAAGGCACACATATTCAGTAAGCGAAGACTGCATGAACATTATTATCAGAGTTTGTTTTTTTTATGCGGCTGCTCCATCGGAATCGCATATAATTCCAGCCGATGATCAACAAGCGTATAACCAAGCTCCTCCGCTATTTTGCGCTGGAGTTTCTCGATCTCGTCATTAGAAAATTCAATCACGCAGCCGGAGCGTAAGTCGATTAAGTGGTCATGGTGATTTTCCGTGGTTTCCTCATACCTCGCCCTGCCGTCGCCAAAATCATGGCGCTGCGTTACGCCCGCCTCTTCAAAAAGTTTCAATGTGCGGTAAACCGTTGCGATGCTAATCTTTGGATCAAGCGCAGCAGCGCGCTGGTAAACCGCTTCCACATCCGGATGATCGTGAGACTCCGACAACACCCTCGCCACCACACGCCGCTGGCCGGTCATTTTGAGTCCTTTTTCTAAACATCTGGCTTCAACGCGTGAAGTCATAGCGGCTCCCGTATTGCACACCTAAACCCTGGAGCAGTCTACACGGAAAAAACGCGCAGGCAATCCTGAAAAATCAACGCCGGCCACCCACGCGCGGCGGAGGAGCACTCACCTGGCGGCCACCGTGCGCCGCACGGTGGGCAGCGAGCTTAGCATGGCGGGCTTTATGCTTACCGCCTTTGAATCCAAGCATGGTCGCAAAGAATGTCCAGAGAGGTTTTAAGTAATTCTTCTGTCCTGCAGAGCCGGATCCCCAAATTTTCCGGCCCGGCGTCAGACCCCATCCGCTTCCCCCAACGCCGCCCCACACGTTAGTGCTCACGCCGCCCCACACGTTAT
>CAZRJZ010000169.1:0-4056 GCA_964600465.1 uncultured Rickettsiales bacterium | reverse complement strand
AGCGGGAACTGGCACGGCTGCGTCTTGTATGCGCAGGTGATTGCATGGGGGTTATTCGCGCAGTAGCGGGACTGAATCTCGCGGATCCAGGCACTCAGGTTCCATTGCCTGATTCCGTGCGCACGGGTCGGTGGGGTAATGCCGAAAAGTCGTCCTATGTAGTTTTGCCTGAGGCAGCATCCAAAAAGCTGCTGAGCGCCTTGAATGACATAGAGAAAAACGCCGCTAATAAAGGGGAAAAGCCCCCCAATAAGGTCGATAAAAAAGAACTAGAACCAAAGAGGGATGATGCCGGGGTGTCTTCCAAACTGGAGGAGACGCTGGGGAGGCTAGGGCAGAGGCGGTCTATTGTCGAAAGTTATTCCCTTGGGGATGCACTGAAAAAAGAGCGAAATGCAGCCCCTTCTCCCTTTGGGAGAAGGTTGGGATGAGGGCTTTATGATAGCGGTAATCTGCGGATTCTAAACCCTCACCCTAACCCTCTCCCAGGGGGAGAGGGAATTGTAGGCCGTCGCCAATTAAATGTTATCTGGTATATATTGATTGCAAATTGGTATTACTTCTCCTTCACGTAGCGGCCCGGCGCGTCTTCAATAACCGCAAGCTTTCCGGCCCCCGGCGTGCGGGCGGACACTTTTTCGCCGGCGTGTTTTGCAAGCCAGCTATTCCAGTATGGCCACCAGGAACCTGATTGTTCTCGGGCTTCTGCAAGCCAGTCTTCCGGATTCGTGGGGAAGTCTTTGTTGCCTGTCCAATACGCGTATTTGTTGCGGACGGGAGGATTGATCATCCCGGCGATATGACCGGAAGCCGCGAGCACGAATTCCACCTCGCCGCCATATAGCTGCGTGGCGGCATAAGTGGATTTCCACGGGGCGATATGATCCTCTCGCGCCGAGACAATCATGCTTGGCGTACGGATGCTGCGCACATCAATCGGCACATCTGCTACCGTGATGCCGCCTTTTAACCGCAAGCGGTTTTCCAGGTACATATTGCGCAAATAAAAGCTGTGCATTACGGCGGGCATGCGCGTGGAGTCGGTGTTCCAATAAAGCAAATCAAAAGGAAAAGGGTCTTTGCCGAGAAGATAGTTATTCACCACGAAGGACCAGATAAGGTCATTTGCGCGCAGCATGTTGAAGGTCATCGACATATCGGCGCCGTCTAGGTAGCCTTTTTCGCGCATTCTTGCTTCCATGCCGCTCAATTGCTCTTCGTCGATGAAGACGGAAAGTTCTCCTGCGTCCGTAAAATCGATCAGCGTGGTAAAATACGTGGCGGATTTGGCACGTGACGCTTCGCCCCGGGCATGAAGCCAGGAGAGCAAGATCGAAAGCAGCGTTCCTCCCAGGCAATAGCCCACCAGGTTCACCGCCTTTTCCCCGGTGGCTTGCTCAATGGCGTTTAAAGCGGCCAGCGGACCTTGCCGCATATAATCGTCGAAGCTTTTTTGCGCCAGCCGCTCGTTGGGATTTACCCAGGAAATCACAAATACCGTATGGCCTTGCGCTACCAACCAGCCAACCATGGAATTATCCGGCTGCATATCCAGTATGTAATATTTATTGATCCACGCCGGTATCATCAGTAGTGGCGTTTGGTAAACCTCTTTGGTAGAAGGCGAGTACTGAATAAGCTGCATAAGCGCGTTTTCAAAGACAACTTTACCAGGGGTAAGCGCCAGATTCCGGCCTAACTCAAAGCAGTCTTCGTTGGTCATGCTCACCCGCAGGCTGCCATCGCCGCGCTCCAGGTCCAGCAGCATGTTTTGCAAGCCGCGCACCAGGTTCTCGCCGTTGCTTTCTAATGTGGCGCGCAGCACTTCCGGATTGGTCAGCACAAAATTAGAGGGAGAAAGCGCGTCAATAAACTGGCGGGTATGAAAATCCAGCTTTCTTGCCGTGACAGCGTCCACCCCTTGCACGCCGCTGACAGTGTGTTGCAGCCAGCGCGCCGTGAGCAGGTAAGACTGAAGAATATACTCATACACGGCGCTTTGCTGCCAGGCGGGGTCTTTAAATCGCCGGTCTTTGCCATCGTGCGGGATAATGGGCGGCGTATCTTCACCGAGCAGGCGCTGCGCGGTATTGTGCCATAGGCGTAAGTAATCCTGCCACAGGCTCGATTGTTTTGCCAGCAATGCCGCCGGGTCGGAAGCCAGGCGCGATAGCATTACCACAAATGCCCCCGCCACATTGAAAGGATCGCCCGTGAAGGCAGGGCGGGTGGTCTGGCGGCTTAGAAACTCCTGCATAATGCGCGCCGATTTTTCTGCGACATCGGCCATGTTGCGCATAAACGTAACGGGATCGGCGTTGGAAGAAGATGATGGCTGTTGTGGCGGCATGCCTGGCTCCTGAAAAATGACGGTAACAAGAATTAAGAAAGGGAGTTGCGTGGGCGGTGGTAGGCTTATATAGTGCATTCCATAACACAACCCGTAGATGATGGGAAATAGTCCCTATAAAATAGTCCCTATACATGTTCTTATTTATGCGCCATAAAAATTCCATGTTTCTTGCCGCTTCTATCAGAAGATCGTTTTTTTGTGTTTTGTGCGCAACGAGTTTGAGCGCATGCGGCAATATCCCGGACGAATATTGGAGGCGAGATAATTTTGCAAGCGGCAGGGCTGAGGTGGATACGCAAAGGCGCGTGCCTCTGCTTAACCAGAGTGCGCCGGGCGCTGGTGTTATGGCGGCGGAGCCAGTAGCAAAAAATCCTGCGCCTCTCCAGAGGCCGGAGAGCGCGCTTACGCCTTATGATCGCTACGCCGAAAATGGCTCCGAACTGCCGCCCCCAAGCAGCCAGAAAGCCGATGTGCGTTCTGGCGAAGAGGAAGATCTGGCGGATCAGTTTCTTGGTTGGGCCAAGCGCGGCATTGCGAGCATAGTCCCTTCCATGGAGGCCAAAAAAGCTGCGGTGCAAACGGCTGAAACAGGCCTTCCGGAAGGACGGAAGCCCATTCGTGGTAACCCCCCGTTTGCATTGGCGACGCATAGTTCGGCGAGTGCAGCGCCGCTCGAGGTAAAACCGGAGCCTGTTGCGGAAATGCAAGCTCCGAAACGGCCAGATGCGCCGGTGCTGCCCGAAATTTCGGTAGCGCCGCAGAAAGTGAGCGTGGAAAATACGGATGCAAGCGCGGAGCCTGAAAAGCGCCACACTTCCTGGTTTGGCCGTTTACTGATGGGGGAGGAAGGTTACGTAGAAAATGCGCCGGAGCCTGCCCCTTCTTCGGGTATGCTGGCAATGTCAGACACACCGGATGAGGCCAAGGCGGCGACCCCGGCGCTCTCCAGCGTTCCGAAGGCACCCGGGCGCTTCCAGGAAATCAGGCATGAGCATTCGCAGGATCAGCAGGACTTGCTCAATGAGCGCGATAATTCCGAAAAGGAGAAATCAGGGCTGGGAGCCGAGCCTTCCGAGCTGGCTCCTTCGCCTCAATTAACGCCGCCCCCCCAGAGCGCTGCACCTGCGCCGGAAGTCTTAGCGCACGCTGAAGCGCCTGGGCCTGCTTCCATTGTCCCTGAAATGAGCGCGGAGGAATCGCCGGTCGCTTTAGCGCCGCCTGCTGTGGAGAAGAGCTTGGAAACTGCGGATGAGGGAAATTCGGTATCCATTCAAGAAAGCATCGCTGCTTTTTTTGAGCGCGAAAAGCCTGCTGAAAAAGCTCCTCCTGCCGTGATGGAAAGTGAGCCGTCTTACCCGCTAGAGGCGCCTCAACGGTCAGTGGAAAGTGCCGTTCATGAAGAAGCGATGCCGCTTGAGGCGTTGGATACGGCTTCTCTAAGCGCTACAGGCGAGGCGCGTAATGAAAAAAATGCCGATAACGCGCAAACAATCCCGCTGGAAAATTTGAAGCAGGTTTATCCTGCAGCTCCGGTTATGCTTCCTTCATCGCGCTATTCTGGCCGCCGGGAGGCGGTGGCATTGCGCCATTCATCTAATTAACACCTTTGGAAGGTCTTTATGACTTCGCCTTTCTATCGCATCGGGCTATTGCCCCCTTATGTTTTCGCTGAAGTGAATAAGCTCAAAGCGGAAGCCCGCGCG
>CAZRJZ010000168.1:0-4061 GCA_964600465.1 uncultured Rickettsiales bacterium | reverse complement strand
AATACTTCCCGGACTCATATCCGATAGATCTACATGCGCCAAATCATTCCGTCCCAGGTAGGAAACGGCCAACTCACGGAAAATATAGTCCAGGATTGAAGTGGACATTTTAATGGCTTCATTGCCTTCAACCATGCCGCTCGGCTCAAAACGCGTGAAGGTGAATGCATCCACAAATTCTTCCAGCGGCACACCGTATTGCAAGCCAATGGAAATGGCAATGGCGAAATTGTTCATGAGCGAACGGAAGGCCGCGCCTTCCTTATGCATATCCACAAAGATTTCACCAAGTGCGCCATTTTCATATTCGCCGGTGCGCAAATAGACCTTATGTCCGCCAACGGACGCTTTTTGGGTGTAACCTTTGCGGCGCTCCGGTAATTTGCTGCGCTCGGTGGAGCGAATGACCCGCTCTACGATCTTCTCGGCAATGGCCACCGGCTGGCGTGCAGCGCGGATCAGCTCCTGGCGGTCTTCCTCCTCCAGATCATGCTCCAGTTCCGCCGCTACGGAGGCATTGAGCGGCTGGGAGAGTTTTGATCCGTCCCGGTAAAGCGCATTGGCTTTCAGGCATAATTTCCAGGAAAGCAGGTACGCTTGTTTGCACTCTTCCACGGTAGCGGAGTTGGGCATGTTGATGGTTTTGGAGATTGCGCCGGAGATATAAGGTTGCGTGGCGGCCATCATTAA
The DNA here is from genome assembly GCA_964600465.1 of uncultured Rickettsiales bacterium. Classification (GTDB taxonomy): domain Bacteria; phylum Pseudomonadota; class Alphaproteobacteria; order Rickettsiales; family SXRF01; genus CAYMDD01. Next base: position 3,371 of record CAZRJZ010000168.1, on the reverse strand, counting down.
AATATGCGCCTGCACGGATAGAAAGCGTTTGCCTTTTTTGCCGCACGGATTGGCGCAGTCGAATACCGCCAGATGTTCAGGCTTTAGCAGTGGCGCGCCTTCCAGCGTCATGGTGCCGCAGCAATATTCATTGGCGGCCTCGATATCTGTTTTGCTGAAACCAAGCGCTGTTAGCATATCGAAGGAAAAATCATTGAGCTGCGCTTCTGTAAAGCCAAGTTTCTCCACGCAGAACTCTTTACCTAAACTCCACTGGTTAAAGGCGAATTTAAGCTCAAAGGCGGAGGCCAGGCCTTTTTCGATTTTCACAAGCGCTTCCTCGTCGAACCCCTTGGCGCGAAGCGTGGCGTGGTTAATGCCCGGCGCGTCTTTCAAGCTGCCACGCCCTACTGCGTAGGCGACAATTTCATTGATTTGCTTTTGCGTATAACCAAGCGTTTTTAATGCCTCAGGCACTTGCTGATTAATGATTTTAAAATACCCTCCGCCGGCGAGTTTTTTGAATTTCACGATGGCGAAATCCGGCTCAATACCGGTGGTGTCGCAGTCCATGACCAGGCCGATGGTGCCGGTGGGCGCAATGCAGGTGGCTTGGGCGTTGCGGAAGCCATATTCTTTGCCTAAAATCAGGGCGGTTTCCCATGCTTTTTTGGCGGATTTGATGAGGTGCTTATCCGAACAATGCGCAATATCAAGGGGCACGGGGTTGATGGAAAGTCCCTCATACCCCTCCTTCTCGCCGGAGGCGGCGCGCTTGTGATTGCGGATAACGCGCAACATGGATTCCTTGTTCTTCGCATAGCCTTCAAATGCGCCCAGTTCTTTGGCCATTTCCGCTGAGGTGGAATAGGCCACACCCGTAAGCACCGCGGTTATGGCTGCTGCCAACGCTCTTCCTTCGGCGCTGTCATAAGGAATGCCGGAGGCCATGAGCAGGCCGCCAATATTGGCATAACCCAATCCAAGCGTCCGATATTCGTAGGAGAGCTTGGCAATCTCCCGTGAAGGAAACTGCGCCATCAGCACTGAAATTTCCAGCACCACCGTCCATAGGCGCGTAGCATGCTCGAAGGATTTAACATCGAATCCGGCATTTTCGCGCCGGAACTTAAGGAGATTGATAGACGCCAGGTTGCAGGCCGTGTCATCTAAGAACATGTACTCCGAACAGGGGTTGGAGGCACGAATACGTCCTGATTCCAGGCAGGTATGCCACTCATTGATTGTGGTGTCGTATTGCACGCCTGGATCGGCGCATGCCCAGGCGGCATAGCCAATTTTTTCCCACAAATCTTTTGCCGGTACTTCCTTGGCCACTTTGGCATTAGTACGGTTAAGCAAATGCCAGGGTTTATCCTGCTCAACAGCCTCTAAGAAGTCGTTAGTGAGGCGTACGGAATTATTAGAGTTCTGGCCTGAAACGGTGAGGTACGCTTCGGAATCCCAGTCGGTGTCGTACTGAGGAAACTCAAGAGACGTGTAGCCTTGACGCGCAAATTGGATAATGCGCTGGATGTAGTTTTCTGGCACCAGGGCGCGCCGGGCTTCCTTAATGGCCGATTTAAGCGCGGGATTGTCTGCCGGATTCAAGCGCGATTCCCCATTGCCGATGCGGCAGGCCGCCATGATAGCGCCCAAATGCTTGCGGCATAGTTTGGATCCGGTGACCAGCGCGGCAACCTTCTGCTCCTCGAGCACTTTCCATTCAATAAAGTCCTCCACATCCGGATGGTCGATATCAATCACCACCATTTTTGCAGCCCTTCTGGTGGTGCCGCCGGATTTAATGGCACCTGCCGCGCGATCTCCGATTTTGAGGAAGCTCATCAGTCCCGAAGACCGGCCGCCTCCGGAGAGGCTTTCCCCACTGCCGCGAAGGTCAGAGAAATTACTGCCGGTGCCGGAGCCGTATTTAAACAGGCGGGCCTCACGCTCCCATAAATCCATGATTCCGCCCTCATTGACTAGGTCGTCGGCCACGCTCTGGATGAAGCAGGCATGGGGTTGTGGACGCTCATAGGAGCTTTTGGATTTGGTGACTTTTTTGCTCTCCGGATCGACATAAAAATGCCCCTGGCTCGGCCCGTCAATCCCATACGCCCAATGCAGGCCGGTGTTGAACCACTGGGGCGAGTTTGGCGCCGCCATCTGGTTGGCCAGCATAAAGCGCAGTTCATCGTAAAAGGTGCGCGCGTCTTCTTCGGTATCGAAATAGCCGCCCTTCCATCCCCAATACGTCCAGGCGCCGGCCAGCCGGTCAAAAACTTGCCGGGAAGAAGATTCTCCTTTGTAACGCTGCTCCTCAGGGAGTTTTTCCAGCGCCGCTTCATCCGGGATGCTCCGCCACAACCAGGAAGGCACGGTATTTTCCTCTACGCGCTTCAGGTGCACCGCGACACCCGCTTTACGGAAATATTTCTGCGCTAGCACGTCCGCCGCCACCTGCGACCAAGCCTCAGGCACCTGCACGCCCCTCAACTCGAACACAACCGAACCGTCAGGGTTCTTCATGCCTACGTCTACTTTTTTAAAAGAAACGGTTGCATAAGCGTCCTGGCCGGCTTTGGTAAAATGGCGTTCAATATGCATGAGGTGGCTCCTTATTAGGCTATTGTTTTTATACCGGATCAGCCGAAAAAGGCACTCAAAGAATAGCGATTTTGAACTGCCCACTGCCGGAGGCGGATCATACCATGCCGATGCGCATAGGCAACCATATATTGTGTAAATTTTCTATAACTATCCCATATCCTGTGTTTTGCGAGGAAATGCCACTGTGAAAGATGGGGATAATATGGCAAAAATGTTGAATAGGCTGGATCATCCATAAAGCGAGGATGTGGGTAAAACTTACGCTGACAAATGCGCCGCTCAGTTAAAGGGAATGCGCAGAGAGCAGGCAAGCGTGTTGCCGCCCGTAGAGGGCGAGACATTGTAAGGATTTCCCGTAGCGTTAGATACGCATATGCCAACCGCAGGCGCGGCCGCTGAAGCAATGGCTGGCACATTTTGCCAGGACTGCGTCATGTTAGTGATATCCCTGGCGGTCACCACGCCCGTTAAGGGATAGCCGTCATCGATTTTAATGTCGATGGCTTCTGCCTGGACAGGCGAGAAATTCTGATTAACCGCGCCGGTAAACGCCCCCCTGGCGCTAATGGAAGTAACATTATCGATAAACTGGTAATAGTTAATCGCTTGGGTGTAGTCAAAATAGACGGTGATGTAAACAACATCCCGCAGCTTGGATTTCGGCATGAGACTCGCAGGATCGGAATTGGCGCATGCGTCTGCTTGATTATCGCATATCGCAGCGGTAAAGCTGCCGGTGATCAGGCGGGCGGTGGAAAGATCATTCCAAAAAAGCAGAA
>CAZRJZ010000167.1:0-4072 GCA_964600465.1 uncultured Rickettsiales bacterium | reverse complement strand
GCGAAACAGGCTTTGATTGCGCTACCGCCGTCAGCACCTGCACCGGGCTTGCCTGGGCGGAAAAAGGAGTGTTCAGATTTCCTGCTCTTACCGGCTGGCGCTCAGGAGCAGGAAAAATTCCCTTATACGTACTGTCCATAATCTTTTTACTCGCAAAATTGACACCGCAGAAGCGCTGATACTGCTCCAGCGTCCGTGCGTTGCCTAAAGCATACGCATCCAAATTCTTAAGCGCTACCGGATCTTTCGTGTTTTCCTGCTTAAGTAAATGTTTAACGCGCGCAAAGGAGCGTTTATCCAGCTCGCGCCAGCCGTTGGAGTCTTTAAAATGCGTAACTTTGCGTTTGCTCCGCTTCCAGTCATGGTAAGCGAGCGGCTTATTAGGATAATAAATATCGTATCCGTGCGTCCACAGGCGTACTGCCAGCGAGATTTCTTCTCCAAAGAAATAAATATGAGGGTCATAGGGCACGTCGTTAATCATGGAGGAAGGGCCGAATAGAAAACCTGCACCGATAAATGCGCCCAGTGGGGGCCGTTCGGGAAGATGCGCCAATTTATGCGCAATGCCCTGCATGGTGAAAATCCCGTCCCGATCAAACTCCCTGGCACCAATAGTAAATACATGCCCACGCTCCAGGGTATCGGGCGGAATGAAGGCGGGCGGATAGGTGCTGATTACTGCTTTAGCGGATGGGCACTGCGAATGCATAAGCAGCAGGGTTTCGTCCCAGCCTTTTTCAAAACGCATATGCGCATCGATCTGCAGGGTATACTCTTCCCCTTCCCATAGCGTTTGTGTCTGCGCACGCGCCCAACAGGCGCCTTTGCTTTGCCGCGCATCAAAATGCACCACGCGCACCTGCTCAGGCCGCGTGATAATTTCAAAGCAATGCGCATCCTCCTGCGCAACGGACTGCCAGCAGATCCCTGCAAAAATCCTCTCAGGGTACTTAGCTTTTTCAAAAAGATCCTGCACCGTATATTGGCACTGGGGATCACGGTAACTGGCAATTTGCACAAATATACGCGGTCTGTGCATCGGCATTGCCGGTTCCTTCGGCAATTGATGCCAATACCCGTTATAAGCGTAATGCGAGACAGTATGCAGTTGCGTATCCACCCCAATTGCGCTCCAGAAATCCGCTGGATCCCGCGCATCTCCATGACCATAACGCTCTAGATTTTCCAGCGACTCCTTCACATCGCTATATTCCAGCCCAAGTAAATGGCGCATACGCATAGCTATCAATTCTTCAGGCGCCGCCACCTCCGGCAGCGCACTTTGAAGGCTTCCTACCACCACGTCCGGCTGAAAAATATTCCAGCCGTGCGTCCATAATCGGGATGAATACACCAGATCCAGGCTGCTTCCTTGCAGATGAGGATCAAATGATACCTCAGAAAAAAGCGCTACCGGAGCGAACATAAAATACGTGCTTAAAACAGGTGTGGCATAAAGCCCGGCACGTGAATCCTCTTCGTTGAGCAGAGACAATGCAGCCAAGCGCAACACTCGCGGATCTCCCCGTTCTTCCAACTGGCCAATACCGATACGGGCGGGAAAAGCGGCGTCATCGACTTGCGTCAACGCTGCGCTGATAACGGATTTTTCCGCCGGGCAGCGCGCCAGCATTTCAGGCAAGATGATATCCCACCCCTGCTTCAGCCGAACCTGTGAGCCAATGCACAACACATAGTGTGCCGTAATTTTTTCGTCCCATTTTTCGCATACATGAATGCGCTCAGAATGCATTGCGCTCGCAAGCAGAGCTTTTTCCGCCTGCCTGTAATCAGCACGCAAGGCTGCCGACACAATGACCACAATGGAAGGCTCTACCGCGCTTTTACTTATTTTCTGTTGCATACGGGTTTTCTCAAGCGCCGACTTCAAATACGCCACCTGCGGCATTGATTGAAAAATCTTTTGCCCGTTTGCCGCAATGGTCCGGCGAAGATCCGGCTTCTTCACATAATGCACGCAGGCATCCACCAGCTTCTCATAAGGCGCGAATACAAGTCCTTCAGAGAAAGGCGATTCCAGGGCTTTGTCGTCCCCTTCCTCGGAGATCACGAAAGCGGCATTGGCGAGCAAATAAGATACGCGCACAATCTCAAAAATACGCGCATTATGGCTATGCATGTTGAGCACAATTTTACTGCGTGCAATCAGAGCGTCACGCTGTTTACCGAAACTTTCAGTAGCCACCGTTACATTTAATCCACGTTCTTTCAGCGCATCCAGTATTTTCTGCCGCCTCGGATGCAGGCTGCCATAAAAAAATACGTCGATATCTTCTGCCTGCTTTTCAATAGAAGTTAGCTCGGGCACATACCCAATGGGACACAACACCGGATCCTTTATGCCGTACGCTTTTAATTGCTCGATATTTTTAAGGCTGTAATCCCAGACCGGATAGCGGCGCAAATACGGCAGGTAGCCCACTTCTTCCGTAAACCACCCCTCTTTTTTTGCACCGCTGACCTGCTCAAGATTATAAAGGATCATCCGCTCCGGAAGCTTCTCTTTGCGCCGCGGAAGGATATTCGGCCCTAATACCAGTGTGGTGGCTTGCGGATCATCAACTGGCGTACGGCTGACAGGAACATCAAACCCGAGTTCTTTAAAAGAACGCACAAGCGCCAGCGCCACTTCTTCGAAGCAGGCACTACGTGAGGCAATCCAAATATTGTACTTCATTGACGTGATAAAACGATTGCTTAACAAATTTTGGCAAGTGTAATACACTGACAAACCAATACAAGGCATTTACACGCGCTATGCAACTTCTCATTCTCGGCATGCACCGCTCCGGCACGTCCATGATCACGCGGTTAATCAATATGATGGGAGCTTACTTTGCCCCTGAAGGAGCAAGCATCGGCTTTGATCATGACAACCCTAAAGGGTTCTGGGAGCGCAAGGATGCGCTGGCCATCAACGACGCTTTGCTAAAGCGGCAACATTGCGAATGGAGCCAGATAGCTCCCTGGCAGTCTGAAAATGTAACGCTGGAAAATGCGCCAAAGCTTAAGCAAGCCATCAGAGCGTTAGTGCTTAACCTGGACGCTCACCGTCCCTGGGTGCTGAAAGATCCGCGCTTATGCCTCACCCTCCCCTACTGGACTCCGTATTTAGAGGTTCCCGTTGCGGTGGTGGTTTACCGTGATCCGTTGGAGATCAGCCAGTCGCTTTTTACCCGCAACCGCATACCGCATCTTGTCGGCCTGGCATTATGGGAAAAATATGCGGTTACTTTGCTGAATGCCTCCATCCACATGCCGCGGGTTTTTGTACAGCACCGCCAAATTCTGGAAGAACCGTTGCAGCACCTCGCTCAGCTGCACGCCCGGCTCCGCCAATTAGACGTACAAGGGTTGCGCATGCCCTCAGCGCGTGAAATTTCGGCCTTTATAGAGCCGAAATTATACCGGGCGAAAGCCGATAATGTACCACCAGAGGCAGGGCTCACCGAAGCACAATCGCTAGTTGCAAAACTGCTACAAGGCCAGTATGCGCAAACCACGTCTTGTACGCTCTCTTTAACTTCCGAGAAAATTTTACGGAATCATCAGTCTCAAGCGCATTAACGCTTTGTCACCATGAAAACGCCTTGCTCTCCAAGAATATTCGCCACTCCGCCACTCTGACCAAACTGCGTTGGCTCACCCTGGGCGTTGACATAAAGCTTTCTCTCTATGGTCAAGTTTAATTCGTCACACAAGACGATAAAATCGGTGATCGTGCAAAAATGAATGTTTGGCGTATCATACCATTGATAGGAGAGCGTCTTGGTAACGGGCATCCGCCCGGTTATCAACAAATGGAGCCGGTTACGCCAATGCCCAAAATTCGGGACGGAAACAATGGCATGCCTGGAGATTCTTACCAGCTGGATCAGCACTTCACGCGGGTCTTTCATGGCTTGCAAGGTTTGGCTTAAGACCGCATAATCCACCGATTGCGCCGGGTAGTGAGGCAGATCCGCCTCGGCGTCGCCTTGAATCACCGAAAGTCCGCGCGCGATGCAGCGGTTCACCCCCGCTTGGCTAAGTTCTATTCCACGGCCTT
>CAZRJZ010000166.1:0-4081 GCA_964600465.1 uncultured Rickettsiales bacterium | reverse complement strand
TCCGCACCATACCGGGCCTGGAGAACGTTCGCATTATTCGCTCCGGTTACGCCATTGAGTATGATTACGTAGATCCGCGCGAACTAAAACCCTCCTTGGAAACGAAAAAAATTCGCGGCCTTTTTCTGGCGGGTCAAATTAATGGCACCACAGGCTATGAAGAGGCAGCCGGTCAGGGCATTATTGCCGGTTTGAATGCAGCCTTGCAAGTCAGCGGGAGCGAGCCTTTCGTTATTGACCGCTCGGACGCGTATATTGGTGTTATGATCGATGATCTCACGTTACTTGGAACCTCCGAGCCTTACCGTATGTTCACATCACGCTCTGAATACCGGCTCTCCCTTCGGGCGGATAATGCGGACTTGCGGCTAACAGAAAAAGCTATTCGAATCGGATGTGTAAGTAGGGAACGTAAAGCCTTGCATGAACGTAAGGCGGAAAAAATGAATAAAGCAAGAGAGTTAATGCAATCTCTTCGCCTCACGCCTCAGCAAGCGGCAAGCTATGACATCAGAATCAATCAAGACGGCCTAAAGCGCAGTGCGTTCGAGCTGCTGTCCTATTCCGAAATCACCTATGACGATTTGGTAAGAGTGTGGCCGGAATTAGGGGGCCAGGAGGAGGCCATCCAAAAGCAAGTGGCGATTGAAGCCATGTATCACTGCTATTTAGAGAAGCAAAAAGAAGACATTGCTAATTTTAAGCGGGATGAAATGACCAAAATTCCCGAAAATATCAATTACGATCAGATTGTTTCTTTGTCCAACGAATTGCGCTACAAACTGAAAACCCATCGTCCACCTACCATACGTATTGCGAGTCAAATTCAGGGGATGACGCCGGCAGCGCTTGCGATTGTACTGGCGCATATCAGGCGTTTTGAACGTTATGCCGCCTGACGTGCGCCTCAAAGAACGATTACTTTCCATCCCCGGAGTTTCACGTGAAACGGTAAAAAAACTTTCCGCTTTTGAGAAACTTCTTCTGAAATGGCAGGGCCGTATTAATCTTGTGGCAAAGGCCGATGATATATGGGAACGCCACATACTGGATTCGCTCCAACTGCTCCCTCACCTCCCCGCGCAGACTGATTTTACGTTGGCCGATTTAGGGAGCGGCGCCGGCTTCCCCGGTCTTATGTTGGCATGCGCTGACATTGCGAATATCACGCTCATAGAAAGCGATAAACGTAAAGCCGCGTTTCTACAGGAAGCCGGCAGACAACTTTCTCTCAACCTCACCATTTCTCCGGCACGGATCGAGCAAATAAATACCCCATTCGATCGCATCGCATCGCGTGCTTGCGCTTCGATTGATAAATTGCTATCACTGTCCCATCGGATGGTAAAACCAACTTCTGAGTACCTACTCCTTAAAGGTGGGCGCTATGGAGAAGAGGTGCGGGATGCCCAAAAAAACTGGGGCTTTCATCACGAGGTTTTTCCAAGCCTAACAAGTGAATCCGGTGTTATTATTAAACTAACGAATGTGCAGTGCCGTGATAAAACCCCTCCCCTCCAGTGATACATCTGCACATATTATCGCCATCGTGAATCAAAAGGGCGGCGTTGGAAAAACAACCACCACCATCAATCTCGCTACGGCGCTGGCAGCGGTCCAAAAGAAAGTGCTTCTGGTGGATTGCGATCCGCAAGGCAACGCCAGCACGGGTTTAGGCATTGATCAAGCCCATCGGGAAACCACGGTTTACGACCTCATTATCAATGGCGAGGACATCCACGCCGCCATTCAAAAAACCTCGATTCCACGTTTGCATATCATCCCTGCGAATATGGATCTCTCGGGCGCGGAAATAGAGCTGGTGAGCTTAATGCAGCGTGAATTTCGCTTGCGCAGTTCTTTCCAGAAACTCACTCAGCGCTATGATTATATTCTCATCGATTGCCCCCCTTCCCTTGGGTTGCTGACGCTGAACGCCCTCGCCGCTTCCGATTCTGTCATGATCCCGCTGCAATGCGAATTTTTTGCCCTGGAAGGATTAAGCCATCTGCTTAAAACCGTGGAATTGGTGCGCACGCATTTAAATCCGAGCCTGAGCATTCACGGCATTGTTCTTACTATGTATGACCGCCGCAACCGCTTTACCGAGCAAATTGAAGACGAAGTGCGTGAATATTTTGCCGAACGTGTATATAATACCGTGATTCCACGCAATGTGCGCATGTCAGAAGCGCCGTCGCATGGCAAGCCCGCTATTATCTACGACATGAATTGCACCGGCTCACGCGCGTATATCCGCCTTGCCAGTGAAATGCTGAAACGTGAAAAAGCGAGGAAAAAAGAACTCGCCTCCGCCTGATTGACTCCCCTACCCCCTCCCCTCTAAAACCAGAAGGACAGTATCATGGTTAAAGTGCAGCAACGTGGACTTGGCAAAGGACTTTCCGCCCTGATCTCGGAAAACTACGTATCGACCGCGACAAACGCGCCGCAACCTTCTTCCCCGACCACTGAGGTCGAGGTTTCTTCACTGATTCCGGGAAAATATCAGCCGCGCACCCGCTTCAGCGAAGAGCATTTGCATGAGCTTTCCGCCTCTATTGAAAAAAACGGTATTATGCAACCAATTGTGGTACGCGCCTCTGAAACGCGCTCAGGGAAATATGAGATTATTGCGGGTGAGCGCCGCTGGCGCGCAGCGCAAATGGCCGGCTTAACGCACGTTCCAATTATCCTGCGCGATATCCCGGACGCGCAGGCGCTGGAATTAGCCCTGATTGAAAATATCCAGCGGCAGGATTTAAGCCCACTGGAAGAAGCCTCCGGTTATCAGCGTTTGCTTGAAGAATTTGACTATACGCAGGAAGCCCTGGCTGAAACCGTGGGTAAAAGCCGCAGCCATGTGACCAATCTCTTACGGCTGCTGACGCTGCCGGAAGCCATTAAAACCATGATGAATGATGGGCAGTTAAGTATGGGGCATGCGCGGGCGTTACTGACCGCGGAAGATCCGGTTCGCCTGGCGCGGGAGGCGGTGGCGAAGGGCTTAAGCGTACGGCAGGTGGAAGATCTGGCGCGCAAAAATCATGGTGTGGAGAAAGAATCCAAGCCGCGCAATATGGCTGGGGCAGGGCAGGGCAGGCCGCACGCGCAAGAGCAAAACACGCGCGCTCCGAAAGATCCGGATATACTGGCGCTGGAGGAAAATCTTTCCGGTAACCTCGGTATGCGGGTGACCATTAATGACCGCGGCCAGCAAGGAGAGTTATCCATCGCTTACGAGAGCCTGGCGCAGTTGGATGAAATTTTACGCGTGCTGGGTGGTGGGGTATAAATAATACCTAAAGCCTCTTAAAATCCGGTCTTAGGCGATGCTTACTATAAAGAGGGAGTGCGTTGGGTTTTATTGATCTTTCTGAATCTTGCTTCCCTGGTGTCAGCTGGCTCAAGGCACATGGCCGCTGCGCGTTGAGCCGCCATCTTTTGGTGCTCGTCCTTTGTTGATTCAAAGACATGTAATGCCGCTCTTTTAGCTTCCGTGAAAGGTTTGTAAAAACTACCTTTGATACTTTCTAGTCGATCTTTCGCAATTTGAATGCCCTGATAATGAGTCCGGTACGAAGGAGTTAAAACGCAGGTTTTTGCGGCTTCTGTTAGATCCCTTACACTAGTTTGGTGTTCTTGGCCGCCTTCTAGCCAGTAGGTTGGTTTATCATCTCCGTAGTTTCTCCTTGGTATGAGATTATTGTCCGGTACATCAGTGTCATTATAATGTGTGGTAACACCGGTGCTGACCCCAGGACGCGTGCTCTCCCATTTTTCGGAGGGCGGCCTGGTGCTGTCGCAACGTTCTAACAAGGCGTACCCTCTGCCGGGGAGACCTTTGTCATCTGTTATTTTATCAAGAATTTCTTCCGCAATGATTTGAAGTGCGCGCTTCAATGCCCGCAGTTGGTGTTGTTTATTGGAAAATTCAGCAGACTCTATTTCCTCGATTTTTCCTTTAATTATAGTAACGATATGGAACACCTCCCCGCGCGTAAAAAGAGCCAGAGTCATCGCCTGGGCAGCTTCTGCAGCATGTCCCTTGATTGAGCGTTCTGTGGGAAAACCTCCTTGA
>CAZRJZ010000165.1:0-4108 GCA_964600465.1 uncultured Rickettsiales bacterium | reverse complement strand
AGCGCGGTTGGCGTTTCTTGGTTGTGCGTCGTTGCTTACGCAAACTTCCCGGCGCGCCATTGTGTTCGATATTGGCGGGGGTAGCACGGAGTTGATGTGGGTGGACGTAGACCGCGCCACCACATTGGAAAAAGCCCATGCACGTTACGGCGACCAAGGGATAACCGATTGGCTCTCTATCAATACAGGGGTGATGAATCTGGCGGATCGTTTTGGGGGGCATGCATTTGCAGAATTAGCCTTTGAAGATATGGTGAAATACATTGCTTCCCGTTTGCAGCCGTTTGATTCTGCCAATGCAATCAGTCAAACCATTGGAAGTTCAAGTGTGCAATTGCTTTCCACTTCCGGTACGGTCACGACCCTGGCCGCCATTCATTTGGGCTTGCCGCGTTATGATCGGGCGCGTATTGATGGCATCAGGCTCAAGCTCTCCGATATTCGCGCTACCATCCATCGGTTGCTGGCAATGCGGCCTTCGGAGCGGTTCAATCATCCGTGTATTGGCGCGGATCGGTCGGATTATATTATTGCAGGCTGTGCGATTTTTGAAGCGATCAGCAGTATATGGCCAACCGGCGAAATTACCGTTGCTGATCGTGGCGTACGGGAAGGTATTATTATCTCGCTGATGCAAGCCCATGCCCCCGGATAAGCGATCAACGAGCCGCACGGAGGCGGTAAGGGTGAAGTCCGCCAGAGGCAGAAAGATCTCCTCTACGCTGTGGCTGCAACGCCAGTTGAACGACCCTTACGTGCAGCGCGCCAAGCAGGAGGGATATCGTTCGCGCGCAGCATATAAGCTCATGGAGCTGGACGATAAATTCCATTTCTTAAAACCCGGGCAGCGGGTTATTGACCTTGGGGCGGCTCCCGGGGGCTGGACGCAAGTGGCGGTGGAGCGTGTACAGGCTGCAAAAGGCGGTAATGTCATTGGGATTGATTTGTTGCCTATTTCTCCGATTGCCCATGCCACGTTGCTGCAAGGAGACTTTACGCTCGATGAAGGGCTGCAGGCGGTGCGTTCTGCTATGGGGCGGCCAAGCGTTGATGTGGTGCTGACAGACATGGCGCCAAACACCACAGGGCATTCCGCTACCGATCATATACGTATTATGGGATTATGTGAGGTGGCATTTGAGTTTGCGTGCGAAGTGCTGAATGAAGGCGGGAGTTTTGTGGCTAAAGTATTTCAAGGCGGCGCAGAGCGTGAATTGCTGACACAGATGAAGCAGCGTTTTGCCACTGTTAAGCATGCGAAACCGAAAGCCAGCCGTGCCGGTTCTTCCGAGATGTATGTGGTGGCCATGGGGTTCAGGAGATAAATATAGTAAAGAGAGAGTGCGCGTATGGCTGAAAGATCCGTTGCTATGCATAAGGTGACGCTACGGGAGCAGGGGGCATTTTTTCTTTTTTTCTTCTGCATTGCTATGGTGGCTTTTGCTACCGAATACAAAACCATGATATTTTATGACGCGGACTCTCCCTGGCATCTGGCTGCCGGTGACTACATTCGTGCGCATGGGTTTATCCCACACTCAGACCCCTGGTCTTTTACAGCGGGTGATTATGAGTGGATTAATCTCTCCTGGTTATATGACGTTCTTATTAGCTGGGTTGCAGAAAAGGGTGGGCTGGAAGCGCTGCTTGCATTGGTGTTGATTGTTTCAGCGGCAAGTGCTGCGTTAATGGCAACGGCTATTTTTCGCTCCGGTTGCGGATTTATCGCAGCGGTGATTGCTTCGTTGCTGCTGATGCTATGTTTTAAGTCCATTATCAGCGTGCGTCCACAAACGGCCACCATGGCGCTTGGTGCGCTGGCGTTTTTTCAGCTGGAGTTGTTTAGATCGAAGCCTGCATGGAAGCGGCTTCTACCACTTCCATTCTATGCGGTTTTATGGGTAAACACGCATGGTGGATTTCTAATAATGCTTGTACTGTTGGGGGCCTACGGATTGGAGGCCATTATTCAACGGCGCTGGAAAGAGCTGCGTATGCTGCTCATTGCTTCCCTTGCATGTGCTGGGGCGTTGTTGATTAATCCTTATGGCGTGGAGGTTTTTGCAGGAGCGTTTCGTACCCTGGATAGTCCGTTACGCGATAACTATATCATTGAATGGATGCCAGCTACCTTTGCCAATGCGCCCATGACATACGTGTACGCGCTATTGCTTTTATTGCTGCCAAAAGAGCTGTTGTTTAAGCGTCCTGCATGGCTTCTTCTCGGTGCCTTTGGGGTTATCCAGGCGTTGCAGGCGCTGAGATATATGAGCATGATAGCGCTTTATGCTTCGCCAGCGGTGGCGCTTGGTGTGCATGAGGCGTTAAGCCGGGTTTTAAGTAGAAAAGCGTATACGGAAAAAACACAGGAATACACGCGGGATATAGGTAAAAAAGGTGGTGTCATGGCGCTTTCTTTTTTAAGTGCGTCCCTGATTCTGATGTTGATGATGCCGGCAACTAGAGCCGTATTATGGCGGCAGCCTTTACTTGATGCGCATCATTACCCTGTAGAGGAGATTGCTTTTTTAAAAGCGAATTATCCGCAAATGCCGGTTTTTAACGCCTATAATTATGGCGGATTGGTGATTTACCTAAGCGAGGGCCAGGTGCGCCCTATGATTGATGGGCGCTCCGATACGGCGTACCCTGCTCACGTAATTAGAGATTACCTGAAATTAGAGCGTTTTGAGCAAGGTTGGGAAAAAATTCTTACCCACTATAATATTCGCGTGGCGCTATTGCCTAAAGGAGCGGCTTCTTATCCCTTACTGGAGTATCAGGGGTGGAGAAAAGTTTTCTCCGGCAGCCAGGCGGATGTGCTGGCGAAGTAGGTATAGCACATAACGTTTCATGACCGACGGCTTACAGTTCCCTCTCGCCTTGCTTTAAGTCGCGAATTAGACGTTACGTGCTATAAAAAAAACGCTCCGAACCATAAAGGCGCGGAGCGTTTTTGTCTGCTATATGCGTTTAGTTAGGGCAAGGCTTTGTCCGCGCTTGTAAAGGTTGCGTTTACTTTGCTACCCAATGAGGTCACGCTACCCACAATTACCACAGCGATCAACGCTGCAATCAGTCCGTATTCAATGGCGGTTGCACCATCTTCATTTTGCATAAAGCGAATAAACTGTTTCATAGTCCACCTTTTTCTTACCTGTTGACAATACCGCTGAAGCGATCAGCTGCTTTAGGTTATACCATGGCTGCTTTCAGAACACAACAGAAAAATCTAGAAAAGTCTAGCTAAATCAATAGGTTTTTAATATAAAATTAATAAATTTTTAATAAAAAAGCGTGGGTGTTTTTCATTTATCGTTGAACATCTGATGGTTAATATTGATAGCAGTAAATTAATAAAATTATTTATGATATCGAGAAATTTTTAGTAAATTTATTGATTGGAAATAACATGCCTTAATTAATAGAGAACGAAGGCGGGAATTTCTGGTTATCATCTCTGCGGATGTTCACTCGCTTCTTAGCTCTGGGATTCATTTGAGCAGGTTTTTTCTCAAATAGTTGTGCTCTGTGGGAGCGTGCATCCGGAATCTCGAAAGCGCGTCGGTATTGGGCTATAATGTCTAGCGGGGAGTAATCCTTATCAATATCGTCTTCTGCCATTTCTTCAGTCACATCAGACAAGCGGTTTGCTAACTCCTGAAGAGCCGCAAGCGTCTCTTCCCCGCCGGATGCTCCCGGGATGGGGTAAAAGGTGATGACATGGCTTGTTTGCTGGCTTGCGACATTAAACATTTTTTTTGGCGGAAACTCTGTGTGGTCTCGCTCTAAAAAACCGTGCCGGAACATAATATCTCCTACCAGCAAGAGTTGGGCGGCAATGTCGCTATCGCTTTCATGCGGCTCTCTTGACAGAGAGAATGTTAAAGCTGCGCGCCGATTCATTCCTGGCGCTTGGTAAGTAGCGTTGCAGTCTTTTCCAAGGAAAGAGATAATGCTTTTGAGGTCTTCATTATTCATAAACGTATTTTAAACTCTTATCACATGCACTTCAACGATAGGTTTTTTATCCAGTTCTTTTTTGAGCAGTTTGCGGAATGCGGCACGTGCCATTTCGCTTACATAGTCATCGGAGCTGCGTGATTTA
>CAZRJZ010000164.1:0-4110 GCA_964600465.1 uncultured Rickettsiales bacterium | reverse complement strand
TCTTTAATAATATTGTTAGCGGTTTTCAGAAGATAGTCATCAATCCTATGATGTCAGCTCTCACAGGTCAGCGTATTAGCCTTACCAGCGCAGAGGGTAATGCTCCCAAGGATAGAAACCCTCTAAGCGCGCCGATGAATCAGGGCGCCGTGACTCTAGCTTCTCAAGGCTCTAGAGTGATTCAAACCTTTAACAAGCTTGTTGTCTTTGATTTGCCTAATTTGGGCGCTGCCCTCAACCTTGGCGAAGCCGCGAGTGGCGGCGAAGCGCTGGTGATGAATCTGGGGAGCGTGCATATAGCGGATGGCACGCCGGTTTCTCCTCTTGCCACAGGTGGTGGTACTGGTGGATCCATTGAAATAAGCTGACGTTAGTCCCCGAGCTTTTTTCTTAAAATCATTTTACCCTTTCTCGTTTGCGCCGCAGCATGAAGTGCGGTAAAGCTTTGGTCTATTGTCCCGAAAAAGCCGACAAAGGGTGGTGCATGAGACTGGCTGTATTGCGTGAGCGAAAAGACGGAGAACGGCGCGTGGCGGCCACGCCGGAAATGGTGCGTAAATATCTGCAAAGCGGCGTGGTGGAGTTGTGTGTGGAGTCCGGTGCAGGAATTCAGTCCGGTATTTCAGATGAGGCTTACACACAAGCAGGGGCGCAGATTGCAGGCACTGCGCTTGATTGTGTAAAAAATGCGCATATTACGCTTTGTGTCCAGGCGCCGCCGCAAGAGGTGGTGAGTGTAATGGCGGAAGGTGCACTGCTTGTGGGGATGCTGGATCCCTACCGGTCGGATGAATTATTGCCAACTTACTCAGAAAAACGCCTTACCACATTTGCACTGGAGTTATTGCCCCGCATTTCTCGCGCGCAGAGCATGGATGTGCTGTCTTCGCAAAGCAACCTGGCGGGTTACCGTGCGGTGATCGAGGCGGTGAACGCGTTAAGCAAGGCGGTGCCAATGATGATGACTGCCGCAGGCACCATTGCTCCTGCAAAAGCACTGATTCTGGGCGCAGGCGTGGCGGGGTTGCAGGCAATCGCTACCGCCAAGCGTTTAGGGGCGGTGGTTTCGGCGTTCGACGTCCGCCCGGCGGTAAAAGAACAAGTGGAGAGCTTAGGCGCAAAATTTATCGAAGTCCCGGCAGAGAGCGCCAACGCGGAAACCAAAGGCGGGTATGCCCGTGAGATGTCTGAGGAATACAAAGCCAAGCAGTCGCAGCTGATCCATGACACGATTATTAAACAGGATTTTGTCATCACCACAGCGCTGATTCCTGGAAAGCCAGCGCCGGTGCTGATAACGGAAGCCATGGTGCGAGAGATGAAACCCGGTTCCGTGATTGTAGATCTGGCGGTGAGCGCCGGCGGGAATTGTCCGTTAAGCGAATATGAAAACGTGGTGGTGCGGCATGGGATTATTCTGATTGGATATTCCAATCTTCCCAGCCATGTGGCGGCAGATGCCAGTGCGCTTTATGCACG
Source organism: uncultured Rickettsiales bacterium (assembly GCA_964600465.1). Classification (GTDB taxonomy): domain Bacteria; phylum Pseudomonadota; class Alphaproteobacteria; order Rickettsiales; family SXRF01; genus CAYMDD01. Next base: position 2,631 of record CAZRJZ010000164.1, on the reverse strand, counting down.
CAACGTGTTTAATTTTGTTGGCACCTTACTGGTGGATAAAAATACAGGCTTAAGCCCAAAATGGGAAGACGAGTTGATTACAGGTGCCATGCTCACCAAAGAGGGTCATTTAGTGCATACGCAGTTTAGGGGGTGATAGACACCTGCTTTACACGGGAATTTATGGCTTATGCAAGAGAAGCGATTTTATGTCTATATTTTGGTCAACAAACCATATGGGGTATTTTATATAGGAGTGACTTCTAATCTTATAAAAAGGGTATACGAGCATAGGTGTGAATTCACGGATGGTTTTACTAAAAAATATAATGTAAAAATGCTGGTCTATTATGAAATATTGGAAGATGCAGAGAACGCTTTTAAACGGGAAAAACGCATAAAACGCTGGCCTAGGGAATGGAAAATAAATGCCATTAACCACTTCAATCCAGCATGGGACGATTTATATGAGAAAATTTGCCAGTAGCATAAAATGTGCCTCGCCCGGAAACGTCATCCCCGCTTTATGCGGGGATCTTAGGCAACACGGTCAATTGCCTGAGATCCCCGACAGCGCCGCTCGCCTCCGAAGCATAGCTTCGGGCTTGCGGGCTTCGGGGATGACACCTGTATCTATTGGAGTATTATTATGACCGACATCGCAACGTTAAAAGAAAAAGCAGCGGCATTAAGCCAGCAAGCGGCGGATCTGGCTGCTCAGGCCGATAGTTTGCAGGCCGCCGGCGCGCACGCAAGTCCGTTTGTCCATGGCCTTACCATTTTTGTTCTGGCCTGTTTTGTTGGGTATTACGTGGTGTGGAAAGTGACGCCCGCGTTGCATACGCCTTTGATGGCAGTTACTAACGCTATTTCCGGTATTATTATCGTTGGTGCCATTATTGCGCTTGGCGGTGGTGAGTCGGCGGTGTCGGGAACGCTCGGTTTTTTCGCGGTGATTATTGCCTCCATCAATATTTTTGGTGGATTTATAGTAACCCAGCGGATGCTGGCGATGTTTCAGAAGAAGAATTAATACAGGAGAAAAATCATGAAAAACTGTCCAAAAAAACAATGTTTCATCAGCGTGATAGCGCTTTTTGTGTTTCTGTATGCGTTTGAGTACGTGCTCAATGGTCATGTGCTCATGGGAATGTATAACGAAACGCCGCAGTTATGGCGCAGCCCGGAGGAAATGGCGCAGTACGCTCCGTGGTTCCCGGTGCGCTACTTGCTGCTTGCGATGGTGATTACGTGTTTGTTTAAAAAAATGTGCAAATGCGATAACGTCGGCGGCAATACGGCCGAAGCTTCTGCCGAAGTACCCGCGTGCGGTACGGGAAAACCATGCTGCCCCTCTAAAAAAGCGGTGTGTTTTGGCACTAAAATCGGGTTGCTGATGGGCATACTGGCGGCCAGCTGCTACATCTGGATGCCCATATCCGGTATGCTGGCGATTGCCTGGCTTGTCAGCCATATCATTGAAGGCATTGGTATTGGTATTGTGCTGGCGTGCGTGTGGAAGAAGAAAGAATGTTGCGCGTCATGAGTGATTTTCAGTCCCTTCTTTACCTCGTTGCAGCTGTTTTATTCATCCTGGCGCTGAAAGGCCTCTCCTCACCGGGGTCCGCCAAGCGAGGCAATCTTTATGGCATGCTTGGTATGGCGCTTGCGATGCTGGCCACGCTCACGCTCGATGGTATAGGCAATTACGGACGTATTGTGGTGGCAATTGGCATTGGCGGCGCTATTGGCGCCGTTATTGCCAAGCGCATCCAAATGACGGCGATGCCGCAGCTCGTGGCGGCATTCCACTCGCTGGTAGGGTTGGCTGCCGTGTTTATTGCCGCGGCGGCGCTGTGGTCGCCGCAGAGTTATAATATTGGAGAAGCTGGCAGCATTCATGCCGCCAGCCTGGTGGAGATGAGCCTTGGTTCCGTTATTGGCGCCATCACGTTTTCCGGCTCACTCATTGCGTTTGCCAAGCTGCAAGGGCTGCTTTCCGGAAAGCCATTGCGCTTTGCCAATCAGCATGTGCTGAATGCCGCCATTGCTGCGGGTATTGTGTTGTTGATCATTGCGTTTTGCACCACGGAGTCCCACGCGCTGTTTATTCTGCTAACGCTTGCTGCATTTGCGCTTGGGTTTTTGCTGATTCTTCCCATTGGCGGCGCGGATATGCCGGTGGTAGTGTCGATGCTCAATTCTTATTCCGGTTGGGCGGCTTCCGGCATTGGCTTTACGCTCGGCAATACGTTGCTTATCATCACAGGCGCGTTGGTGGGAGCCTCGGGCGCGATTCTTTCTTATATCATGTGCAAAGCCATGAATCGCTCGATTATCCAGGTAATCTTCGGTGGTTTCGGCGCGGTAAGCCAAACATCCGCCAGGCAAGACGGGCAGGAAGATCGCCCGGTCAAAGCCGGAAGCGCGGAAGACGCGGGATTCATTATGCAAAACGCCAGTTCCGTGATTATTGTTCCGGGGTACGGTATGGCCGTAGCGCAGGCGCAGCATGCGGTGCGGGAAATGGCGGAGTTGCTGGAAAAAGAGGGCATTAAAGTGCGCTACGCCATTCATCCCGTGGCGGGCCGTATGCCAGGGCATATGAACGTGCTGTTGGCCGAAGCCAACGTGCCGTATGACAGCGTGGCG
>CAZRJZ010000163.1:1969-4117 GCA_964600465.1 uncultured Rickettsiales bacterium | reverse complement strand
GCCCTATGCTCCAAACGCTCTTGAGCCTTACATGAGCGCTCACACCTTTTCCTTCCATCATGGTAAACATCATCAGGCCTATGTCACCAATTTAAACAATCTTATTAAAGACACGCCGCTTGCTGCCCAATCGCTTGAAGAAATCATCAAAGCCACGGCACAAGACCCGCAGCGCGCGGGTATTTTCAACAACGCCGCGCAAGTCTGGAATCACACGTTCTTCTGGAATTCCATGAAGCCCGGCGGCGGTGGAAAAGCCGGCGTCGAAATCGGCAAAACAATTGAAAAAGACTTCGGCGGTTTCGAGAAGTTTAAAGAGGCCTTCAAAAACGCCGCAACCACGCAATTCGGCAGCGGGTGGGCATGGCTGGTATTGGATGGAAGCACGCTTAAAGTCATGAAAACACCCAATGCCGACCTTCCTATGGCTCACGGAAAAACAGCGCTGCTTACGCTGGACGTATGGGAACATGCGTATTATCTGGATTATCAAAACCGCAGACCGGATTTTGCTACGGCGTTTCTTGACCATCTCGTTAATTGGGAATTTGCCGAAAGCAATCTGGCAAAAGCGTAAGCCCTGACCAATTCCCAAACAAAGCGCTGCAAAATTGGTATAAAAATCGAGGCCGCGTCAGGGCTTGATCGTCAACGTGTCCCCTTCCACCTGAAACCCTTTCAGGCGCTTGAAAAACGCCATGCCGAGCAAGGACTCCCGCATCTCTTCCTGGTTAACGGATGCTGAAATATCCGTCATCCGGATGTGGTTGAGTGTGAGTGTGTCTAATATCACCCCTGCCCCGCTTCCCGTGCCGTTGGCCGTATGGTAAAGACGGTCATAGGTGAGCGACTGCACATCAAACCCTGCCGCCTGAGCGTCCTTTGGAGTCAGCACAATATCGGTCGCGCCCGTATCAATCATAAATAATACAGGGGCGCCGTTTACTTCGGCTTCCGCATAAAAATGGCCGTCCTCCGCCATGGCAATCGTAATGGTTCCGTCAACCTGCGTTACAGGACGCGTTGGCAGAAGCGCCGCGGCAAATCGGCTATGCGACAACTCCTCCCGATAGGTATAGAGCGCCACAAGCACAAGTAAAAACACCAGCCAAATTCCAAGATCCCGCAGCAAGCGTGGAATAGGCGCATTCCTGGCCACAAAGACCCCTCTTCCCACTAATGCCAGCAAAATTAGCCAGTAGACTAACTGAAACCGCGCATCCTGCGTATTGAGCGCATACGGGTAGCGCACGGCAAGCAACGCAATGACGCCGATGACAAGCGCAAAAATAATGATGTGACGCCTGTTTTTCATCACGCCGTTTCCATCAAGAACCGGCGAATAAGCGTAATTTCCGTCTCATGCATTAAACTTGGGGCATGGCCGGCGTTGGGAATTTCTAGGTAAGTAACACGCATCGGCGCCACCGCCTGCATACGCACCGCCGTTTCATGCGATAAAATATCCGAATGCGCGCCACGCAAGATAAGCACTGGGCAGGTAATGCGCTCCCATAACGCCCATAGATCGACATCTTGAATAGCATCCGGATCGGCAAACGCCCGGCCGATCGCCGGATCATAGGCCAGGCGCCAGCCATTGCCTTGGTTAGGCTCCAAGCTTGCATCAACCAGCTGCTTCCAGTCCGCCTCATCTTCCAGGCCGAAATCCACGTAGCGCTCTTTCAATGCCACATAGGCTTCCTCCCATTGGGAAAACTCCATCTGCTTGCCCACATATTCACCGATACGCAACAACGCGGCGCGCGGAATAAACGCGCCCACATCGTTTAGCACCAGATGTTTGATGCGCTCCGGTTTACCGGCGGCCATCATCATCCCCAAAATTCCTCCCATGGAAGTGCCAATCCAGTCGAGCGGCGGCAGGTTCAGCTGACTAAAAAGCGCCTCTACATCCGCAAGGTATGAGACGTAGTTATAGTCCATAGGATTACTACGTTTTTCGCTCAATCCCCGCCCCGGCATATCGGGACAAATAATACGAAAATAAGGAGAAAATGCTTGCGCCAGCCGGTCAAAATCACGCGCATTGCGCGTCAGCCCATGCATGCATAAGAGCGTAGCGTCCTGCGCCTGCCGTGCCTGCCAAATCCGGCAGGCTAGAACGTGGGTTTTTTCCTGCGCTCC
>CAZRJZ010000163.1:0-1959 GCA_964600465.1 uncultured Rickettsiales bacterium | reverse complement strand
TTTACCAATTGGGTAACGGGTTGAACGCTCATGTCAGTAATAGGGAATGCGCAAAATTCCGTACACCAGACGCCTTACCAGCACCACGGCCATGCACCCAAGTAACGCGCCGTAAATGACGTCGGCAGGAAAATGCAGGCCTAAAGCAACGCGAGCATAGGCCGCCAGCGCCACAAACAAGAATCCCAAGGTTTTTCCGTGGTCATGCAACTTGGGCCAGACAGCGCTCATTATCAGGGCCATAAACGCTGCATGGCCGCTGGGAAAGCTCGCGTAATACAAACTTGGATCGGGCAACGCCCCAATTAAATGCACCTGGCCTGGCAGCGCCACAAACGGACGCGGCATGGAGAAGAATGTTTTTAGTAAATGCACCCCCCCCGCAACAGCCACATAACCGATAACCAATACAAGAAGCAGCCCGACCCATGTTTTGATATATGCTTTATCCACCGGGCGGCCACGATATCTTCGGCCCAAAAGCGCGCATATTCCCATCAAAGCAATCGCGCCAAAATAATACGGAAAATTAGAATGCGCACCAACCTTATCCAGCAGCAAAAGCGAATTATCCAGAGGCTGGAACCGGTGCGAATTGAGCAGCTTCAACAGCCAGGCATTCACGCCCCCCCAGTCATAAAAAACTTGCCTGGCGTTCATTACGCTCCCCGCTGCATGGTAAGTCCGGAAAGCATGATTTCCGGTTGACGATTTTCAACGGCATCGGCCACGACATAAGCACTTCCCGCCGCCTGCGTCCATCCCAGCGTGCCATGGCCGGTGTTTAGAAACAAATTGCGGTAGGGAGTCGGGCCTAAAATCGGCGGCCCATCAGGAGTAGAGGGCCGCAGACACGCCCATTTGGTCATGGAGGCAGCATCCCAATCATCCTTTGGGAACAGGACGCGCGAGGAGCGGATGATCGGCTCAATGCGGCTTTCTACCAGTTCGCTGTTATAACCCGCAAACTCCGCCGTACCGGCCACCCGCACACGATCGCCTAAACGACTATACACAATTTTACGGCTGCCGTCGGTAATACTCACATGCGGACTATAATCCCCGGCCGGAATAGTCAAACTATACCCTTTCATAGGATAGATAGGCACACGTATTCCCAAAGGGCGCAAATAAAGAACGCTGTAGGAGCCAAGGGCCATAACATAGGCATCGGCTTTGAGCGGCCCTGCGGAGGTTTGCACGCCGGTAATCATTCCATTCTCCGCGCTGATTGAGGTGATTTCCGTATTCAGACGCAAATGCGCATTAAATTTCTGCTGCGCGTAAGAAAGCAAGGCCACGCAAAATTGCTGCGCGTCACCGGTTTGATCCATAAAAGCATGCAGTCCGCCGATGATATTACGCTCCGTTGCCCGTAAGGCCGGCTCCAACGCAAAACACTCCGGCGCACTCAGGATATTTTGCCGGCAGCCGAATTTCTCCTGGAATTGCGCCTGGGCCGCCGCCGCGTCCAACTCTTTTTGCGTTCCAAACACATGGAGTATGCCTTTTTCCGCGTAGTCAAACGTAATACCGGATTCTTTTTGAATCACCGCCATTTTGTCACGGCTATATAAGCCGAGCCGCAGCAGATTGACGGTATTGATTTCTGCCCTGGCGCGCGTGCAATGACGCAAAAACTCGACTCCCCAGCGCATCATCTGCCAATCCAGCCGCGGACGGAAAATAAGCGGAGAATCTTCATGCAGCAGCCATTTCGGCAATTTGCGCAACACCGCAGGCGTCGCCCACGGCTCTGCGTGGCTGTAGGAAAGCTGGCCGCCGTTAGAGAAACTGGCCTCCATGGCGCAGGCGGCGCAGCGGTCAACAATTTCCACTTCGTGCCCACGCGAACCGAGCACATAAGCCAGTGTTACGCCAAGAACGCCGGAACCGAGGACAAGTACTTTCATGGACGGAAAAGATAAGCGGAATTTTCAAAATTGAAAAGCAAGAATT
>CAZRJZ010000162.1:0-4180 GCA_964600465.1 uncultured Rickettsiales bacterium | reverse complement strand
ATGAAACGTATTTGATGAATAATCTGGGTGCAGGAGATGCGGCCTCTAAACGGCAAGCAGGCTTTAGAAGTGATTCTGATTTTGGCGCCGATAATCTCACCGTCCAAGGCGATATTTTTTATGGCAATAATGATTTGCGGCTTGCGCTTCCTATTAATGCTGCGCCTCGTTTTTCGAGCGTGCGTAGCGATGAAGATATCGCCGGTGGCAATGTGCTGGGGCGCTGGAAGCGTAAGTTAGACAGTGGCAGCGAAGTAACGGCGCAGCTTTATTATGATTACCTGCACCGTAATCATTACGTGTATGACTGGTCGCAAAACACCGTTGATTTTGATATTCAGCATACGTTCAATTGGGGCGATAGGCACGAGACCATCTGGGGTGGCGGATATAGGAATGTATGGGATAATTTCGATGGTGGATTTTATGTTTATTTCAACAAACCATCGGTACGCTTCGATCAGTTTAACTTCTTTGCGCAAGATAAATACGCACTTATTCCCAAAACAGTATTCCTGACGCTTGGCTCTAAGTTTGAACATAATGACTTTACCGGTTTTGAGTATCAGCCAAGCGCCAGAATTTCATGGCTGGTGGATGAAAGGCAGACGGTGTGGGCGTCGGCATCGCGCGCATTGCGCACGCATTAGCGTAGTGGGGAAGGGGCATCGCTTGTGCTTTCTACGTCCGGATCGAATTATATCCGTTACACGGGGCAGCCGACGATGCCGGAAGAAGCGATTGCTTATGAGGCGGGCTACCGTATTCAGACAACGGCCAACGTGGATATTGATCTCACGGCTTTCTACAACCACTATGATAATCTTTCTAACCTAAAGCAGGGAACGCCGTATGTTGAGTCAATTTTTGGCGTCGCTCCTCATGGTGCTGTGCCGTTTCTAAACGTAAGCACTGCTTACGGAAAGACGTATGGTGCAGAAGCAACCGCTACCTGGCAGGCAAACGAATTTTTACGTCTAACCGCCATGTACAGCTTGCTTCAGATGAATCTGGAAGGCTCCAGTCTGGTCAACAGCAATACTAAATCGCCGCAACAGCAGGTAAGTTTACGTGCCTATGCTCAATTGAGCGATACGGTGCAGTGGGATAATTTTGTCTATTATGTGGATGAAATTCAGCCCACCAGCACCATCCAGGTGCCGGCGTATTTCCGCTTCGATACGCGCCTGGCATGGCAGGCAGCGCCGGGATTTGAATTAACGCTAGTGGGTCAAAATCTGTTTGACGACAAGCATGCCGAGTTCTCAGGTTTTGCTTTCAATAACCAGGTTCAGATCCCGCGTAGTGTGTACGCAGGCGCTGCATTGCAGTTTTAGCCGATAGGGTAAACACGTGAAGTTTTCAGCTAAAATCTTTGTATGCCTGTCTGCTGCCATGTTCGGGACGGCGCCGTTGTTGGCGGCGAACAGTCCAACGGAATCGATGGTGAAAGTAGCGTTCATTTACAATTTCGTGAAATTCACGGAATGGCCAGGCCTGAAAAATGCCGGAAACATGCATAAAGTGAATGTGTGCGTCTTAGGAGAGAATAATTTTTCCGATGCAGCGGCGCTTTTTAAGGAAGTATCCACGGCGCAGCTTGCAATTAGTATGACCCAGATTACCGGCGCCGGCAAAGCGAAGGATAGTTGCGAAATGGTATTTATCTCGCAAAGCGAAGAAGAAAAAATAACAGAGCACGTTGCCGCTTTGAAAGGCATACCGGTGCTGACTATTAGCGATATACCCAATTTCTCTAAACTCGGAGGAATGATTGAATTTGTCAGTGAATCAAGTAAAGTGAAAATCAAGATCAATAACAGAGCAGTGAATCAGGCGGGTTTAAAGCTTGACGCTCAACTGTTAGAGATCGCGCTCTCGGTTACGAATTGAGGGAATGCATCACATGATGGCAAGCATACTCTCCTCTCATGCCTCCATCAAGCAGCGCTTAACCGCCGTTATCATGCTGGTAAGCTCTATATCGGTATTGGTGGTGACGGTAGCTATCTCTTACCTCAGCCGGTTTAATTTAGAGCAAGGGCTGATGGATGAAATTGAGGTTTCCGCTTCGATTGTGGGCGATAGAAACGCCGCTGCATTGATATTTAATGACGATAAACTTGCGCAAAATAACTTGCGCGTATTTAGCGTTAAGCAAAGTATTCTCGCTGTTTGCTTGTATGATGCGCGTGGCGCCGTGTTTGCCCGTTATCCCAATGAGGATGAAAAAATTGTCGCCTGTCCCGATAACTTAAATCCGCGACAGCGCATCGATGGCGTGCATGCGGAGATTATGCATCCCATTGTTCATCAGGGAGATGCCATTGGTTCCATTTACATCGACTCGAATCTCGATGATATAGAAACATACATGCGCAAGCAGTCATCGATTGTATTTGTGGTTGCCATTGTTGCGTTGATGTTTTCGTATGTTTTGGCCATTCGGCTGCAACAGGCCATCTCAAGGCCTATTTTAAGTCTTGCCGATACGGCGCGTGAAGTGTCGGTGCATAAAGATTACGCGGTGCGCGCCTATCCTTTCGGGGATAATATCACGATTACCGATCAGAATAACGAGATTATGGCGCTGACAAGCGCCTTTAACGGCATGCTTCAAGAAATTGGCGAGCGTGACGCGCAACTAAAGAAGCAATATGTGGAATTAGAGCGCGCCAAGGATGAGGCGGAAGCGGCCAGCAGAGCCAAATCGCAGTTTCTTGCTAATATCAGTCATGAATTACGCACCCCGTTGAATGCCATTATCGGGTTTTCTTCCATATTGATGAATCAGCTCTTTGGTCCGCTTGGTGATAGTAAATACATGGAATATTCACGCGATATTAATGAGTCCGGCGCGCATCTACTGGATATTATCAATGATATCCTCGATCTTTCCAAAGCGGAAGCGGGTAGGCTGACGCTCAATTTAGAGGAAGTGCAGGTGCAAAAAGCCATCGCTAAATGCGTCACCCTCATGACGGATCGCGCTGAAAAGGGCAATGTAAAAATTATAACAGATATTCCAAAGCTTATGCCGCCGTTGATGGTGGATCGTTTGAGGTTTATCCAAGTGGTTTTGAACGTCCTTTCAAACGCGGTAAAATTCACGGAAGAATCCGGTACCGTGTCTATTACGGCCTCTACGCGCAAAGTAAATGACGAAATCACGCATTATCTGGTGCAAATACGCGATACCGGTATTGGAATGAGCAGAGAAGACATTGATAAGGCCTTTCAGAGCTTCGGTCAGGTTGATAGCGGCCTGAACCGGAAATATGAGGGAACCGGTTTAGGCTTGCCGCTGACAAAGAAGCTGATGGAGCTGCACGGCGGCGCTATTGAGATAGAAAGCGAGTTAGCGGTGGGGACTCAAGTAACACTTGTATTTCCGGCGGTTTCTGCTGTTTAATCTTCGGGTTTGCATCCTATTAATAATTAACTTTTTATCCAGCTTATCCTTTGCGCAACAAAAAGTGACGTATTGTCGATTTTTTGGGGTATTTGCATGTTGACAAGCTTTGGTAGCGGTAGTATACGCATCTTCCCCTTAGCGATAAGGGCGGTACGAAGGGTTGTTTTACATCGGAAAAATCGGTGTATCAGCAGTCCTCTGAAGCGTGATATTGTGAATAGGTTTTTCTGAATCTAATTGTCTGTAAACAGGCCGTTACCTCAAGTTGCGGCGTGTGAATCAGACGACTAGAGTCGATGTAAGATTAAAATAGTGTGTCTGCTATTTGTTGCAGATGCAGGACGTCTGTTCTGCTCTGTACGCAAATAGTTCAGGCATCGTTCAGTCGAGAATAAACATAATAAGAGCATTTGATGGATGCCTTGGCAGTAAGAGGCGATGAAGGACGTGCTACGCTGCGATAAGCGTCGGGGAGCTGCGAAGAAGCTTTGATCCGGCGATGTCCGAATGGGGAAACCCACCTCAGGGTTCAGAATCCAGAAAACAGAAACCAGAAACCAGAATAGAGCTGCACGCTATGCGCGCTCTTTGTTTCTGGGTTCTGGGTTCTGGCTTCTGGTTTCTGATCCCAGTACGAGGTATTTATAACTGAATTCATAGGTTATAAAAGCAAACCCGGTGAACTGAAATATCTAAGTAGCCAGAGGAAAGGAAATCAACGAGACTCCCTTAGTAGTGACGAGCGAACGGGGACCAGGCCAGTGG
>CAZRJZ010000161.1:0-4194 GCA_964600465.1 uncultured Rickettsiales bacterium | reverse complement strand
AGCCCGACTCTTTGCCAAACAGCTCCAGCGAGTGCTGCACGTTCTTGAGCGCACCTGCCAGCGAAGTCTTAAACTGCGAAGACTTTACTTTTGACGTGCGGGGATGCCCGATCGGCCAGTATAACGGGTATGCGGTAGGAGTGGTGGAAGTCATCGTGTAGTTTTTTTTAAAAAATAGCAGTCAGTTTATGAATCACCCAGAGCACCAGCGTCACCGCACAAGTCATATAAAACGTAGTGTTCCAGCTATCGGGCAGTTCGCAATCAATCGCATAGCACCGGAGAAACATCAGCAGGAAGAGAAAAGAAATCATCCACGCAGCCACCTTGCGTCCGTTAAAAAATCGTTGAAGTAAGTGGGTGAGCATTGCGAGAATTTTGGCAATAATACACACTCTTTTTGAAATTCTGTCAAATCTGACAGAATTATTTTCCACAAATTTTTAGCAGTGTCCAGACCGGCTTACTTCCACTCGAAAATAATATGCTTGCTGAGCCAGTCGTTTGCCGCCTGCAGCAGGCGGTAGTAGGATTCTATGCTCTCGGGCGGAATGTCGCAGCCCGCTTCGCCATATTTGCGGAGCTGCTCCCGGAGCACTTCTTCAAAGCGGGTCTTGGTGAGCAGCTGCAGCTGAAAGGTGGGATTAAGAAAAAGATAATCCGCGAGAATCTTGTCTGCGCGCAGGGCGGTCTCGCCCGAGCTGATGGTAATCTCTTCCTCTTTCGACAAATAGAAGGAAACCGCCACGGTGTAGCAGCACACCTGCTTGCGGATATCGGGCGTCACCCATCCGAAGAGGTTGTAGCAGTTGTTATTGAGCAGCTTTTTTTCCGCCATCAGCTTTTATGCAGATGCAGTAATTTAATAAACCGGTCGGGGCCCACCGGAATTTCTACGCTCTCCTTCGTATCCATGTGGGTGATCTTCAGCTTATACAGCCGGTTGGCGCCATGCGGTCCGTTGTCCATGAATTCCAGCGTATGCGTGCCCTGGGTCAGCAGGTCTCTGTTGTGGTTAAACAACAGCCGCCTTACATCGCTCTGGGAGGTGCATTTGGCATTTGCCAGCACTTCCGCGCATTTATCGCCCAGCGCAGAAAGCGGTGCGGCAGGCGCGTGGGGGAGTGGCGCTACCGGTACAACTACGGGATTTTTCTTCGCAGGCGCAGCGGGTTGAGCCGGTGGCTCCGCACCGGGTTCCATCTCGCTGACCCGCTCGGCTTCAAACGCAGCCTTCTCCGCTTCCTGCTGCAAGAATTCCAGATGCCCTTCCAGCAGTGTATACTGCTTTGCGGTGAGAAATAAATTCGTCTTAAACACCTCCAGCTCCCGGGTTGCCTGTTGTATTTTTTTCTGCAGCTGCCCCAGTACCGCCTCCACTACCTTCACCTGCCGCGCCTGGTCATGACCGGCCGCCTCGATGCGGGCTAACTCCTGTTCAATGCTTTCCAGCTCCCGGTAAATTTCCAGATAGCCCGACCGGGTGACGGCATCGCTTACGGTGGTCTGCAGCAGCTCTACCTGCTCAGGTGTATCCCAAAGGCAGTGGGTGATGAGAAAGCAGTCGGACAGGTCTACCGTAGCCCGGTCGTTGATAAAGGCGGACGTGCGCAGCAGCCGCACCACTTTTTTCCACCTGCGGTCGCTGATATAAAGCGGGTTGTCCCGGCTCTGCAGCACCCCACGGATGGCGTGGATCACCCGGAAGATGTGCTCCGGCACCGTGACGGCATTAATCTGCCCGGAAAACTTCTGGTATTGCTTGCCGGTGATTTGCAGCGCGGGCGGCATCGTGATAGCCGCGTCCGTCACCGTGGCAATCATTTGATTGAAATTTTCCGGGTGTTGAATCCCTTTCACATAGTAGCGCAGGATGAAGCGGTCCCACAGCGCCTCCAGCCCTTCGCCCTTGGCGGGCAGCTCGTTGCTGGCAGCGATGAGCGCCTTCATCGGCACGGCAATCTCCGTGTCGCCATTGCGGTAGACCTTTTCATTGATGACGGTAAGCAGCGCATTCTGGATGGAAGGGCCGGCTTTCCAGATCTCATCGAGAAACACCACATCCGCACCGGGTAAGTAATTTTCCACGTTCCGCTCATACTTGTCTTCGTTCTTGAGCTTCGAGATGGACACCGGCCCGAAAATTTCATCGGGCGTGCTGAAGCGGTTCATCAGGTATTCAAACGACCGGGCATCTTTGAACGCGGCTTTCAGCCTGCGGGCGAGCAGGCTTTTGGCCACACCGGGCGGCCCGAGTAAAAAGATGCTCTCGCCCGCCACTGCCGCCAGCAGGGCAAAGCGCATCGGCTCTTCCTTTTCAAAGATGCCGGTATTCATTTCTTTCAATAACTTTTGTGCCTGTGCTTTCATTTTAATCTATAAAGTGCAAATATCTGGATGCTGGCGTAATTTTATTCATCGCTTTTGCAGTTGTTGTAAAATCTCTACCGGGTTGGTGGGGTTATATACCCAGGCGGTGTCCATGGCGTTAACGAATTCCTTATTGCGCCCGCCACTGCCCAGGGAGCTGTCGCGGTCCCACACGATGCAGCTGTGAAACTGCGTGTTTCTGGCTTGTGCCTGCTGCAGCTTCGTGCGCATTTCGTAGCTCAGCGCGCCCAGGATAAAATCAGAGATAATGAGCACATCGGCTTTCCGGAAGTCCTGCCGCTCCAGCAGCTTGAGCGCATGTTCCAAAGCCGGATCCACATCGGTGCCTCCTTCAAAGCTCATCGTAAGGAAGCCGAGCAGCTTTTCCAGTGACGTGCGAAGGTCTGACAGGTCGAGCGTTTCAATCTGCGTGCTGAAATTGATGAGATAGCACTTGCGCTGTTCCAGGATAGCGAGTCGCAGCACGGCAAAGCAAAGCGTCTTTGCAATGATTTCCGGCAATCCATTGCCCATCGCCATGCTGCCGCTGGTATCCACGCACAGGATAAACGGCCCCTTCGGCACTTCCTTCTGCCGCTGCCGCTGCACCGGTATTTCCTCATGCGCGTACACGCGGGCGCGGTAATCAAACGTCTGCAGCTTCTGCTCGGCAAACTTTTTTAGGAAGACCGCTTCCAAATCAGGCTCGCCCAGCAAAGCCGTCTCCAGGGGCAGCAGGCTGCTCAGGTCGCTGCTTTCCTTGATGCCCACGAGATCCGCCTTGCTGCTCGCATCCTCTGTTGTCCACCGGGTTGTGCGCACCACGTCCAGGTAGGTTTCTGTTTCAAACTCCGCCTGCTGCATCCGCCCCAGCATCGCTACCAGCTTTTGCAATGACTGGTCTTTGCCAAGCAGCTTCGCAAAATGCTTCAGGATATCAAACCCCTTGTATTTCCGGTAATCGGGCATCTCCCCGCCCCACATCCTGCCCAGCTGAAACGTGAGCGGGCCTATCAGCTCCTGCACCTGCTGCAGCTCTTTCAGCTTTTTGCTCAGGGAGATCCTGCACGCCTGCATTTCTGCTTCCCGTACAGTTGCCGCATAGGCTTCCTGCTTTTCCTGCACGAGCTTTTTCCAGCGGTCGGTGAAGTGGCTTTTGAGCGTGTTAAATGTGCGGGGGGCTTTCGCCTTGCTGAATTTCTTTTCGTAAAAGAGCGTATTGATTTCCTGCGCGGCATAAATATTCTGCAGATACTCCTGCGTGGCGGGCCAGTGGGCGGTAAAGTTTTTTTGAGTGACCTCCTGCTGAAAGTGCCGGATAAGGTCGCGCTCTTCCCGAAACGGGTCTTCCTCCGCAATCTGCTGCTCAGCCTGCAGGATGTAATTGAGCGCTTCTTCCGTCACCTGCTCCGACAGCTCCGGGTTATCCTTGCAGAGCTGCTGCAGCGCGGGATTGTCCAGGATGCGCTCCAGCTGATACGGTGCCGCCTCGGGCGGCAGTTCCGCCTCGTGGCCCTGCACCTTTGCAAACAGCGCTTCCGCTATCTTTTTCCTGGTCGGCTGGTCCGCGAGCTGTGCGAAGGTTTCGAAGCGGGAGAACATCTACGGGCACTTAAATCCGTTATACTTTATCTCCCACTCCCAAAACTTCGTATTGTTTTGCTCAATTTGCTTTTGGGTCATTTTACTATCCCACCAAATCAGCGTGTAGGGATTTTTTTTCTTCTCCATCAGTTCACCGTAATTTTTTTCGTTCGCGTGGCTCCGGTTCCATCTGTGATAATGATGGTGTAGCGAATACCCCGCTGAAAATAGACGTTGCTG
>CAZRJZ010000160.1:0-4210 GCA_964600465.1 uncultured Rickettsiales bacterium | reverse complement strand
GGGCGATTTGATAGATCTCGGCATTAAGGCTAATTTTGTTGAAAAATCGGGATCATGTTTCGCGTATGGCGATCTACGCATAGGTCAGGGAAAAGAAAATGCCAAGCAGTATTTGCGCGAGCATCCGGAAGTGGCGGAAGAGCTGGAGCGTCGCATTCGGGAGAATGCTTCCGGCATCGCCAACTCTATGAAAGATGAATCCGCCGAAGTAGCTGAGGAAGTGGCTTAATTATTAAAATCATCTCAATGAGGAGTCTCTATGTTTAAAAAAGCGTTTGTCTCTATGGCCGTTGTTATGCTTTCTTCAAGTGCAGCCTTCGCGGGTGGAAAAGCCTACCAGGTCACCGGTCCGGTTACTGAGCTGACCGATACTGCGATTACCGTGCAAAAAGGAAAAGAAAAATGGGAAATTGCCCGTGGAAATGCGGAAGTGCCGGCGGATGTGAAAGTAGGAAGCAAGGTGACTGTTCAGTATACCATGACCGCCGAAAGCATCGCCTCTAAGGCAGCCGACAAAAAAGCGAAGTAACCCCCTGCTGTTTTATTGTTTTTTGACTAAGTGTCTTGCGGATCTCGCTCCCGTTGGAGGGGGGGAGGCGCTAGGGCGGTTAATGGGGGAATCGAAGAGACTCTTTTCACTCCTTCGGCTTGGCTTGCTGTTGTGTGTCGTTCCTGCGGCGGCCTTTTCAGCCGAAGGATTGTATGTTAAGGGCAACAAGATCTTCTATGGAGGAAGAGAAGTTTATTTGCAAGGCGTCGCCGTTGGCGATCCTCTCATTGCGCGGACAGGCAGGCCTTTATCCGATTATTCGCTCATTGCGCAGGACTGGAATGCTAATGTAGTGCGTATCAGCATCCATCCTGGCACCTGGCGCGACTACGGTCGGCGTGCCGTGCTGGATGCATTGCGCCGGAACGTGAATGCGGCGCTGCAATCGGGCATGTTCGTGATCATTGCCTGGCACGCTATTGGCGTTCCGGACGCTTATTCGCAAATGTCGCCACCTGATACAATTGCCGATCTTTATGATACGGATTTTAGGCTTGCCAAGGATTTCTGGCGCTATGTAAGCAGAGAGTTCGGGTGGGACGGGCGCATTATGTTTGAGTTATGGAACGAACCGGTCTGGCCGCTAATGCCGGACGGATCACAAAACTATCCTAAATGGCAGGAGCTTAAACCCTACTGGGAGCGGTTGATTGAGGTGGTGCGCAACTATAGCGGCAATCTTATCATTCTTGCCAGCAATGGCTGGGGGTATAACCTGCAGGGCGTTCGTGGAAATTTTCTTGCCGATGCCAATGTCGCTTATGCATGGCATGTCTATGCCGGCACGGATGGTAACGATCCCGCAGCGTGGGAGCGCAATCTCGATGGGTTGCAGGAAATCAGGCCTGTGTTTGTAACGGAATGGGGATTCGAACCTGATAGTCCAAACCCTGCCTATCATGGGAATGCGGAGCGCTATGGGTATTTATTCGCCGATCGTTTCCTGCGTGATAAACGCTTGCATCACACCGCCTGGTGCTGGCATCCCACCTGGATGCCGCGTATGTTTAGAGAAGACTGGCTGCATCTCACCGCTTTTGGGGAATTTGTAAAAATGGTATTGTGGCGCAAAAATTTTCCTCCGCTGATCAGGCCATGAAATAATATATGTCCGTTGCATTGGTTGCATCTGAGCTACAGCGCTGCTACAGCGTTTTGGGGGCGCTTACAACCTGGAGGCGTAGAGCTGCTGCATTTATATTGGGTGCATGCGCCGTGCTCGCGTTGCCTCCTTTTTTTCTCGTCCCGTTTTTAGTTCCTGCGTTTACGGGGCTCTTGCTGCTGCTGGAATCGGCCTCTTCTCAAAAGTGGGCATTTTGGGATGGCTGGTGGTGGGGGTATGGATTTTACCTCGCCGGCCTTTATTGGGTCTGTATTTCCATGCTCACGGACGTTGCGCGTTACGGGTGGATGATTCCGTTTGCGCTGCTAGGACTCCCGGCGGTGATTGCGATTTTTCCTGCATTGACCTGTGCTTGCGCAAGACGGTGCTTTGTTGATGGGGAAATCTTTAAGAATCTGATGCGATTCTGTGTTATTTTTGGGATTGTGGAATTTTTGCGTGGCCATGTGCTGACAGGTTTTCCCTGGAATCTTGCCGGTTACGCATGGATGGCAACCGATGCTTCCGCCCAAGCGGCCTCAGTGCTTGGAATATATGGGTTGACGCTGCTTACCGTTATGTTCGCCGCCGCTCCGGCATTGTTGATGTGGCGTAGGGGGGCTTTGATGCTGGGAGTTATTTGGTTTCCGGCAGTTCTCATGGTGGCAGGCGGCGCCTATCGGTTGCAAACGGCAGGAGAAACAAATTTCATTCCCGATGTCCGGTTGCGTTTGGTACAACCTAACATCGCGCAGCACCATAAATGGGATCCGTCGCGCCAGCAGGAAATGCTGGAGCATCAAATCCGCCTTTCTCTTACGCCAAAAGAGGCAAGACCCACTCATATTATCTGGCCGGAAACCGCTGTGCCCTATTTGCTGGCGCCGGATACGCAATTAGCCTTTCTATTGGGCAAAGTTGCCCCTCCCGGCGGCGCTCTTGTTATTGGAGGATTGCGCGCAGAAAATACCGGAAGCCCCGATTGGAAGGTGTGGAATAGCCTGGCGGTGCTCGATTCCAACGGTGCATTTATCAGTGCCTACGACAAGCATCATCTCGTGCCGTTTGGCGAATATATGCCGTTACGTTTTTTACTTCCTGTTTCAGCCGAGCATTTGATCGCAGGGATAAAGGATTTCTCGGATGGTTCGGGTCCCGCATTACTTAGCGTTCCGGGTCTGCCCGAAGCGAGTCCACTCATTTGCTATGAAGCGATTTTTCCCGAAACAGCGGTGCCGGTAGGCGGTAAGCGCGCAGGCTGGCTGCTCAACATTACCAATGATGCCTGGTTTGGCCGTAGCACAGGTCCGCAGCAGCATTTCCACATGAGCCGTATGCGTGCTATTGAGCAGGGACTGCCTTTGGTACGTGTCGCTAATACGGGGATTAGCGCTGTAACGGATAGTTATGGGCGCATTACGGCGTTGCTTGGGTTAGGCGAAGAAGGGGTGCTGGATGCCGCTTTGCCGGACACCGCGCCGCCGACATGGTATGGCCGTTGTGGAAACACGCTATTTTGGTTACTAGCCGCTTTCATGCTGGCGGCTACATATGTTTCCAGCCGGTTTTGCAATAAGCGTAACCCGTAACCAGGGTTAGGAGCGCCGCGAGCCAGAGCAAAATATTGCCCAAGATCCCTGCGTGCAACCAGGAAGGGCCATCGGGACCAAGCAGAAGCAAGAAGATTGCAGCCATTTGCGCCGCAGTTTTATATTTTGCCAACTTGCTTACAGGTACGCTGATGCGGATTTCCGCTAAGTATTCTCGTAAGCCTGAAACTAAAATCTCCCGGCAGACAATAGCGATAGCCGGGATCATCATAGCGCGTCCCACGTCCAGGTTTTCGCGCGCATGACTCACCAGCAGCATGAGCGCTGTGGCAACCAGCAGCTTGTCTGCAATCGGGTCTAAAAAACGTCCCACATTGGACTGAGCCTTAAGTAACCTTGCTACATAGCCGTCCAGCCAGTCCGTTACGCCTGCAAGGAAAAAAAACAGGGCGCAGAGCCAGTAGGCGTGCATATAGGAGGCGGCGACCAGTCCCGGTATCACCATGATACGGAAATAGGTCAGGTAGTTTGGGATGTTATTTCTCCAGCCGTGCATGCCCTTAACTATCAAAAACTATTGATAATGAGGATATTTTTACCATTAACGGATCAATACAAAAAGGGATTTTTTCTACCTATCGCGCAGGAAGAATGGGTTATTCCTGCCATGAAGGGGGAATTTGACCCCACAACCGATTGGCTACGCGACAAAACGGCTATTTCGTTTTTGCGGGTTTGTCTTCTGCGTACACCAGCACCGGAGCTGCGCCGTTATCGACCGCATCGGCATTTACAATGACTTCCTCTACGCCTTCCAAAGAGGGAAGGTCATACATCTGATCCAGCAGGATGCTCTCTAAAATGGCGCGTAAGCCACGAGCGCCGGTTTTACGCTTGATGGCGCGGCGGGAAATAGCTTTTAGCGCATCGTCTGAGAAACGCAGGCGCACGCCCTCCATCTCGAACAGTTTCTGGTACTGCTTCACCAGGGCATTTTTAGGTTCAGTC
>CAZRJZ010000159.1:0-4214 GCA_964600465.1 uncultured Rickettsiales bacterium | reverse complement strand
CTTGTAAAATCCGCATATTCGCCTGATGGGGAACCAAATAATCCACCGCTTGCGTGTCTAACCCGCAGCAACTTAGAGACTCGAGCACGCAGTCCGCCATTTTTACTACCGCGTGCCGAAACACTTCCTTGCCGATCATGGTCAGCACCCCCGCCTCCCGCGTGGAGGAAACGCCGCCCGTGGTATTTAAAATATTGGCAAACCGCCCGTCTGAATGAATGCGCGAGCATAATATGCCGCGCGGCGCCACCTGATCTGGAAGCACCGCCATGCGCTCCAATATCAGCGCCCCCGCACCGTCGCCAAAAAGCACGCAAGTGGAGCGATCTTTCCAGTTTAGAATACGTGAATAGGTCTCAGCGCCGACCACCAGGGCGCGTGTGGCAGTACCGGCACGCAACAATCCATCGGCAAGCGCCATGGCATAAATATATCCGGCGCACGCGGTGTTCACATCGAAAGCGCCCCCATGGTTGATCCCCATTTTGCGCTGCACATGCGCCGCCGTGGCCGGCATCGTGGTATCCGGCGTGGTGGTGGCCACCACCACCAGATCAATATCGCCGGCCGAAAGCCCCGCATGCTCAAGCGCCGAAACCCCTGCCTTCGCAGCCAGATCAGAAGTCACTTCCTCCTCTTGCGCAATATGCCGCTGCACAATGCCGGTACGCTCACGGATCCAGGCGTCATTGGTCTGCAATGACGGTTCAAATTCATCATTAAGCATAATCCGCCGCGGCAGGTAAGCCCCTACTGCACGTACCACCGATACGTGCGTCATACGCGCTCACCGGGAGAAAACTGGGAAGAAAAGGGGTCCGCCACCCCCCCTGGATGCGTTTCGTCGTACAAACGCAGCTCGCTGAGGATTTTCTTGTTGATGCCATGCTCGCCAAGCTCTACCGCCACGCTAATGGCATTACAGAAACTAAAAGCGTCCGCAGACCCATGGCTCTTTACGGCAATACCATTTAGGCCTAAAAACATCGCCCCATTGCGCTTGCGTTCATCGAGCTTATCTTTTACCGCAAGCAATGCCGGCCTGCCCATTAAGGCCGCCAGACGTGAACGCAACGTAGATTTAAAGGAATCCTTGATATAGGTACGGATCAATCGGGCAGTGCCTTCGGCGGTTTTTAGCGCCACGTTGCCCGTAAACCCGTCGGTGACTACCACATCTGCAACCCCTTCGGGAATATGGTTGCCTTCTACAAATCCGATAAAATCAATGTCCAGACAGCTTTCTTTGAGCATCTGATAGGCGGCTTTTATTTCATCGTGCCCCTTCATTTCCTCCGATCCCACGTTAAGCAGCGCAATTTTAGGCTTAGGCAAACCTAGTACAGCGCGCGCGAAAGCATCCCCCATGATGGCAAAATGAAAAAGGTCCCGCGCATCGCATTCCACATTCGCGCCCAAGTCCAGCATAACGCATTCGCCGCGAAGGGTCGGGAAAAGCGCCGCAATCGCAGGACGCGCAATACCAGGCAGGGTTTTAAGCACAATCTTGGACATGGCCATCAGCGCGCCGGTGTTGCCGGCAGACACTACCCCAAACGCACTGCCGCTTGCCACCGCGTCAATCGCCATACGCATACTGGACTGCTTTCCCTGGCGCAATGCAACGGAAGGTTTATCGTGATTAGCGATAGCATGCGGCGCATGAATGATCTCTGAACGCGCCAGCAGAGCCTTATCCGCCTCTACGAGCGGCAACACAACGTCTTTACTACCGTATAGTTGAAACCGGACGCCAGGATGACGAACCAACGCCATTGAGGCTCCGCCAATTACTGCGGCTGGCGCGCTGTCTCCTCCCATGGCATCCAGTGCTAACGGCAAGGATAACGCCATGGACAGACACCTCTTTCGTATAAGCTACGGACGAAGTTTTGCAGTAGTCACTTGACGACCGTTATAATAGCCGTCCAAGGACACGTGATGCGGACGCTTCAACTCACCGGTGGTTTTGTCCTCAACCACGGTGACTTTTCTCAGCTTATCATGCGAACGACGCATGTTGCGGCGAGAAGGGCTGGTTTTTCGCTTAGGTACTGCCATAACTTAAGTCTTCCTTACATATCCCGATGGAACTTCCTAGTCTAAAACAGGCAGCATTACAACATAAAATTTTCCCGATAATTCTCAAAGGCCTGACTAGGATTCCTCATGCGCTGCAAGAAGTGAAATCTAAATAAAATACTGTTCTATTTGATGTTTTTACATTACCACTTGGTTCCGGCCACCGTTTTTAGCCTGATAAAGCCCAATATCCGCTATTTTAAGCAACTCGGCGGAGGTCACAGCGGCAGCCGTTTCCGCCGCAGGGAACGTAGCCCCGCCAATGCTGATGGTACGCCGGATGGTATTTCCTTCATTATCGATAACGAAAGCATGCGACTCCACCGCTTTACGGATACGTTCCGCCACTTCGCGCGCAGAAGAAGGGTCTGTCTCAGGCAGGAGCACCACAAACTCCTCCCCACCGTAACGGGCCACCAGATCGGCGCTTCGGGAACTTTGTAATAAAATTTCGGCCAGTTGTTTAAGCACCCTGTCGCCGGCGTCATGGCCGTAGGTATCGTTGACGAATTTGAAATGATCCATGTCCATAATCAGCAATGCCAGCGCTTTGCTGCTCTGCACCGAATGACGCACCGTATTTTCCAGATGGGTATTTAAATAATGCCGGTTATATAGCCCGGTGAGGCCATCGGTAATCGCAAGCGACATGCTCTGCTGATACGTAGAGCGCAGCACTTCCTGATATTTTTTACGGCGGATTTGCGTTTGCACGCGCGCCGTCATCTCGTTTTTATCCACTGGCACACGCAGATAGTCATTAATCCCCATCTCCAACCCTTTCAGCATGCTGCGCGTATCGTCTTCATCCACCAGCATCAGCACCGGCACGTGCCGGATTTCCTCGCGTCCCTTAATTTGAGTCGCCAGGCGCAATCCGTCCACTTCCGAAAGTAGCGTATTGACTAAAATCGCATCGAAGTCGCCTTGCACGGCATTTTCCAATGACTTGGCAGGATCCAGCAACCATTCCACCGTGTAAGTCCCCGAAAGCGCGGCTTTAAGCTGTTTACCCTGAATCGGATCGTCGTCAATCAAGAGCACGCGTGAGCCGCTCACATCGGAGGTAAAACTGTTCATCATGGCATCCACGCCAAGCTGCGCGCGTGTTTGGTCGCGCAGGCGAAGCTCATCGAGCAGCACTTTAATGCGCACCAGTGATTTTACCCGCGCAAACAATGCCATGTCATTGATCGGCTTGGTAAGGAAATCATCGGCTCCCGCCTCCAATCCGCGCACGCGATCCGACTGCTCGCTAAGAGCCGTGACCATCACCACAGGGATATGAGAAATCTCCGGATCTTCTTTCATGCGCCTGCAGGTTTCAAAACCATCCATCCCCGGCATCATGACATCGAGGAGAATCAAATCCGGCTTGGTTTCTTTCGCCATCTTGACAGCCTCGAAGCCATCGCGCGCGGCGATCACGTCATAGTACTCGCTCGTAAGCTTGGCTTCCAACAGTTTGACGTTAGCCGGCACATCATCGACTACCAATATTTGCGCAGTCATCGACGCACCCTCAGCTTGCCAGGATCACGTCTTCGCCCAAAAACTTCCGAACCGTGTGGAGGAAAGGGCCAATAGAAATAGGCTTGGAGATATAAGCCTGGCAGCCCGCGCGAAGAATTTTCTCTTCGTCGTCTTTCATAGCAAACGCAGTAACCGCCACGATAGGAATGTGCTTGAGCTCGCTGCTCGCTTTAATTTTCTGCGTCACATCCAGCCCGGAAATTTCCGGAAGCTGAATATCCATCAAAATCAAATCCGGCCTGAAGCTATACGCAAGCGACACCGCCTCTAAGCCTTCTTTCGTTTCCATGGTCTCATAGCCATGGGCGGAAAGCAGGTCACGGAATAGCTTTAAGTTGAGGTCGTTGTCTTCGACAATCAGGATCTTCTTTTTAGTGTCCATGATCTGTATTTGAGTTGCAGCGATAGGTTCCAAAATGCGATAGTGCCATTGTAGCGGCTGAATCATTAAAATATTGTTACCAAAGCACAAGTTCATGACAGAAGAGTGGAAATTTAAAGACAGCCGAACCTTCACAAACCTAACGCATCCCGCCGCCGCTCTGGCGATTGAAACCTTGAAACAGCTTCAATCAACCGGATTTCAGCCGCAAAACGTG
>CAZRJZ010000158.1:0-4216 GCA_964600465.1 uncultured Rickettsiales bacterium | reverse complement strand
AATCCATTAGATCCGGTGGAAAATCCGAAGGATCCGTTATTAAAGGCCTCGTGGTCGGCATTGAAAAAGACATGGTGGTGATTGACGTAGGACTTAAATCCGAAGGCCGCATTCCTCTAAAAGAATTCTCTCTCGGCGGCGCGCCCGCTGAAATCCGCGTTGGCGACGAGGTGGAAGTATTCCTAGAGCGCATCGAAAATAAAAACGGCGAAGCCCTGCTTAGCCGTGAAAAGGCGTTGCGTGAGGAAGGCTGGGCGAAGCTGGAAGATGCCTGCACCAAGGGCTTGCGTGTGGAAGGCGTTATTTTTGGCCGGGTAAAAGGCGGATTCACGGTGGATGTCATGGGCGCAATCGCGTTCTTGCCTGGTAGCCAGGTGGATATTCGCCCTATCCGGGATATTGGGCCGTTGATGAATATTACGCAGCCGTTCCAGATCTTGAAAATGGATCGCAAACGCGGCAACATCGTGGTTTCGCGCCGCGCCGTGCTGGAAGAATCGCGTGTTGAAGCCCGCGAGCAGCTCTTAGGCCGGATTCATGAAGGCCAGGCGCTCGAAGGGATGGTTAAGAATATCACCGATTACGGCGCGTTTATTGACATGGGTGGCATCGACGGCCTGTTGCACGTCACCGATATTTCATGGCGCCGTATTAATCATCCGTCGGAAGTGCTGCAGATCGGCCAATCCGTAAAAGTGGTGGTTACCAAGTTCGATGCGGACAGCAAGCGCGTCTCTCTGGGGATGAAGCAGCTGGAGTCCAACCCGTGGGATGGCGCGGATATTAAATATCCCGTAGGCGCAAAATATCATGGAAAAATCACAAACATCACCGATTACGGCGCGTTTGTCGAGCTGGAGCCGGGAATTGAAGGCCTGGTGCACGTGTCTGAAATTTCATGGGTGAAGAAAAACGCGCACCCTTCTAAGCTGGTTTCGGTAAGCCAGGAAGTGGACGTAGTGGTTTTAGATATCGATGCAGCCAAGCACCGCATTTCACTCGGCATGAAACAATGCGAAGAAAACCCATGGGCGCTTTTTGCAGAAGCCCATAAAGAAGGCGATATTGTTGAGGGAGAAGTGCGCAACATCACCGATTTCGGATTATTTGTCGGCCTTTCCGGCGATATCGACGGCTTGGTGCATCACTCTGACATCAGCTGGACAGAACCTGGCGAAACCGCGATTAAAGAATACAAAAAAGGCGAGCATGTTAAAACCCGCATCCTTGCCATTGATGTAGAAAAAGAACGCATCTCGCTTGGCATTAAACAGCTTGAAGAAAACGGCAACGCTGGCAGCGCCGGCGCAGACGGGGATTTTTCGGAAGTGAAAAAAGGCGCGGCCGTTACCTGCATCGTTACCGCCGTTACGGAAGATGGGCTGGAGGTGAAAGTGGGAGAACATACCCACGGCTTTATCAAGCGCAACGACCTGGCGCGCGATCGGCAGGACCAGCGTCCTGAGCGCTTTACCGTGGGCGATCGTGTGGATGCAAAGGTCACTCAACTAGACCGCAACAGCCGCAAAGTTAACCTGTCCATCAAGGCGCTGGAAGCCGATGAACATAAAAAAGCCGTGGAAGAATACGGCTCCACTGACTCCGGTGCTTCCCTTGGCGACATCCTCGGCGCGGCGCTGGACGAGGCGAAGTCGAAGAAGAAGTAGTGCGTTAGCATCCGGCATTCAGCATTTAGGAAAAAAGAAAATCCTTGATTCCTGAATGCCGGATGCTGATTGCTCAGAAACAATATCAACTCATCATGAAATCATTATGGCGCTCAACGCTGACACATTACTCGACCGGCTGCATTTAAAACAACAAGTGCAGAAGTGGCGCGTTATCGCCATTGGCATTGCGGTGCTTGCTATTGTTATGCTCGTTGAGCGCCCATGGCGCCATTCTCCTATTGAGCACGACTACGTGGCGCGCCTTTCTATCGAAGGCGTGATCATGGAGGACCGCGATCGGGATGAACTGATTGAGGAACTCATCGAAGATCCGAAGGTAAAAGCGGTCGTGGTATGGCTTGATACTCCCGGCGGCAGCGCCGTAGGCGGCGAGGAGCTTTACTTAAAGCTGCGCGATCTCTCCAACGTCAAACCCGTAGTTGCGGTTATGCGCTCGCTTTGCGCTTCCGCCGGCTACATGACCGCTATTGGGGCCGATCATATTATTGCCCGGGAAGGCACGATCACCGGCTCCATCGGCGTGTTGATTCAGGCTGTAGAGGTAACCGGTCTTGCCGAAAAAGTCGGCGTTACGCCTATCACCATTAAATCATCGCCGCTTAAAGGCACCCTCTCGCCTCTGGAAAAAGCCACTCCGGAAGGAAAAGAGTCACTACAGAATCTTATTAATGACTTTTACAACCTCTTTGTAAGCATGGTTGCGGAACGTAGAAAACTCTCTCAAGAGGCGGTGTTGCGCATTGCCGATGGCCGCGTTTATTCAGGCCGGAAAGCTTTGGAGTTAAAACTCATTGATGAAATCGGCGGTGAGAAAGAAGCCATGGCCTGGCTGGAGAAAAACAGGAACATCCCAGAAGGCATTGAAATAAAAGATGTAAAACCGGAAAGAGTTGAGGATTTTTTCTTTAGCGGTAGCGCAGAATCAATCATCACAAAATTTTTTCCACGCGCTTCGGCAAAGCTTGACGGGTTGCTTGCAATCTGGCATCCTGCCTGGCAATTACAGTAACTTACCGTACACTTTAGGAAAGTAGAACCTATGTCCATGACCAAATCCGAACTGGTGTTAAAGCTCTCCAAACGGCATCCCAACCTCTACCAAAGAGACATTGAAACACTGGTAAACACGGTGCTTGGCGGCATTTCAGACGCGCTGGTAGAAGGCGGAAGGGTCGAGCTGCGGGGATTTGGCGCTTTTTCCGTGCGTAAACGCGAGGCTCGCAAAGCCCGCAACCCAAAGAATGGAGCAGAAGTCTACATTGGCGAGCGCTTTGCCATCTACTTCCGCACCGGCAAAGAGTTGCGCGAGAGAATCAATCAAGGCTCCGCTAAAAACCCTGCCTCTTAAGGATCATGGGGTTGCTCGCCGGTTTGAATAAAATGCTGCGTTGGTGCGCGATATTCGTCATAAGTGCTTTTGTTCTGATATTTGCCGCCAATAATCATGAGGCGGTCACGCTTTCTCTTTTCCCTCTGCCTTATGAGTTGAGGACAAGAATTTTTCTCCTTGCGCTGATCTCCTTCGCTTGCGGTGTCATATGCGGGAGCCTGCTGATGAGCTTACGTGCGCTGCAAACGCGCGCCCAGATGCACCACTATCGCAAACGCATTAGCGCACTTGAAAATGAGATTGCCGGAATGCAGGGAAATCAGTGTTCTTCCGGACCTGCATCCTTACAGCTCCGCGCTCCTGGCATTTAGAACGGCGCACGATATGAGCATTGAGGTCAAAATCTGCGGTATCCGCACATTAGAAGCGCTCGACGCAGCGGTGGATTACGGTGCCGCTTATGTAGGGTTTGTGCATTATCCGCCTTCGCCGCGTCATGTTTCTATCCATGACATGGTTTCCCTGGCGCGGGCATTGCCTGATTCTGTCAGAAGCATCGTGGTAACCGTTAATGCCGCGGACAATGATGTGGAAGAATTATTGCAACGCTTCCCCTCCCCTCCCATCATCCAGCTGCATGGCAGTGAATCTGCTGCGCGCATCATGCAATTGCGGGAAAAATTTCCTGCGCTCTCGTTTATCAAAGCCATTCCCATTGCCAGCGCCTATGACATCAAATCCACAGAATCCTTCATGCTCTATTGCGATATGCTGTTATTCGACGCAAAACCGCCCGAGAACGCGGCGCTGCCCGGTGGTAACGGCATTGCGTTCGACTGGACGTTATTGAACACCGATTACTGCAAAAAACTGCAGGAAGAATTGCCTTGCTTCCTCTCCGGTGGCTTAACGCCCCAGAACGTTCAAACTGCCATACGTTTGAGCGGTATGCGCAGAGTGGACGTTTCCTCCGGTGTGGAAAGCGCGCCCGGCGTGAAGGATGTAAGGCTTATTCAACATTTCATTACGGCCGCAAAGAGTGCGTAACCAGAGCCCTACCTGGAAGTGCGCCCTCTATCTTTAGTTTCCCTGGGCCTAAAGGCGGCTAATAATGCGTCCGGGAGCTCACCATATTTTTCCATGTATTCTTCTACTTCATCTAAACTTAAACCAACCACTCTATGCTCTGATAAAC
>CAZRJZ010000157.1:0-4217 GCA_964600465.1 uncultured Rickettsiales bacterium | reverse complement strand
GGAAGGTGTAATTGATATTAGTCGGGAGCTGCAATTGCTTCAGCCTTCCTATCCTGTCCGTAGCGACGCAATCCCCGTGTCAGGGCAGGTGTATGTGGAAAACGACGCCAGCAATGCCTACACCGTGATAGAAATTACTGCGCGTGACCGTGCGGGGCTATTGCACGATATTGCGCGCACGCTCTCTGAGCTTAAGCTAACCGTGGCCAGCGCGCACATCTCTACTTACGGGGAGCAGGCGGTGGATGCGTTTTATGTAAAAGACGCGTTTGGAATGAAAATAGAGCATGAAAAGAAAATTGCAGAAATTAAGCAGGAATTGCTTGCTTGCGTAAATGTGACTGTATCAGCGAGGTAATGTTGTAACCTATTGTATTGCTGCACGGATAAGAGACTTTACCGCTTCGGCGCTGTTTTCCACTAATTGCATGCGTTCTGTACGGGAAAGCAAATCATGCAGATGGGCAGGCAACCCAGGGTGAATGCCGGTGGCGGCCTCTACCGCTTGCGGGAATTTTGCCGGATGGGCAGTGGCAAGCGTCACTACCGGTGAGATCAGGCCGGCGCTTATGCTATTTTCCGCTGCGGCTACGCCAACGGCGGTATGGGGGTCCGGCAGCTCTCCGGTTTGCTCATAGAGGCGTTTGATAGTCGCAGATGTCTGGGCATCATCCACCGCGTAAGCATCAAATTCCGCTTTAAAGAGAGCATAGGCCTCAGGCGTGAGCGTAAACGTTTTATCCTGCCTGAATTGCTGCATCATGCTGCCGATGGCTTCGCCATCCCGCCCATAAAGATCAAAAAGCAGGCGTTCAAAGTTGCTCGATATCTGGATATCCATGCTGGGGGAGAGGGTGGGCGTTACGCCTGTTATGGCGTAAGTGCCTGATTTCAGGCAGCGGGTTAGAATATCATTTTGGTTGCTGGCGATGATTAGCCGATCAATGGGAAGTCCCATACGTTTGGCGATGTAGCCTGCGTAAATATCGCCAAAATTTCCTGTAGGTACGCTAAAGCTTATCGTTTTTGCCGGTGCGCCCAAGCGTAAAGCAGCATAAAAATAATACACCACCTGCGCCAATATCCGCGCCCAGTTGATAGAATTTACCGCTATTAATTGGCGTTCTTTGCGGAATTCCGCATCGGAGAAAAGACTTTTTACAATATCCTGGCAGTCGTCAAACGTGCCGTTGACCGCCAGGGCGTGAACATTCGCATGCTCTACGGTGGTCATTTGCCGGCGCTGTACTTCCGACACGCGGCCTTCCGGGAAAAGGATGAAAATATCTAAATTCTTATGCCCCGAACATCCGGCAATAGCCGCTGAGCCGGTATCGCCGGAGGTGGCACCAATAACGGTGGCTTTCATGTTTCGGCGCGCAAGGATGTTGCTTAATGTTTGGCCTAGGAATTGTAGCGCAAAATCCTTGAAAGCGAGAGTCGGGCCATGGAAAAGTTCGAGCAAATAATGCCGGCTGGAAAGCTGTTTGATCGGCGCAATCGCGGCATGCTTAAAAGGCGAGTAAGCCATTGTAATCATGCTGCGTAATTCGCTCTCAAGGTAGGTATTTCCGGTGAAGCGGGAGATGATCCGGTATGCCAGGTCCGTATAGGAGAGCGATTGAAGCGCTACCATCTCCGAAGGCGTTAGTGTGGGAACACGGTCGGGCACGTAAAGCCCACCATCGGTGGCAAGCCCCGCCAGTACTGCTTCTTCGAAAGATAATTGCGCAGCCTGGCCGCGTGTTGAAATATACTGCACGGTCATGCGGCTATTTTTTCTCCAAATGAAAGACGGTAAACAGCCCCAGCCCTACTATCGCCAGCAAGAACCAGGTAATGGCGTAGCCCAAATGATCGTTGCGAAATAAAATGGCCTCCTCGTGCGGACGCGGATAGGCGCTCGCTTGTCCGGGCAGAGCCTCGGTGCTTGAGAAAATAAGAGGGAAGAAGCGGAGATGTTCGTCTATTCCGAAGCTCTTCTGCATGGCTGGAATATCGTGATAGAACCATAAATTCTTTTCAGCGTCGTTAGGGGGCGAGAAGAAGCGCCGCTGGCGCGGTTCTATGAAGATGCCTTCAATAACCACGTTCTTTTGCAGTGCAAGCACCAGCTCGCCGGATTGCTGCGGTACAAAGCCTAAATCCACAAGCACCATGCCACCGGCGTTTTCCATAAAAGGCAGAAGATAATTGTACCCGTAAACCCCCTTACGGCTGGCATGGATGCGCAACGGATACTCGCTGATAAACCGGCCTTCCAGCGTTGCGTGCCGGTATACGTAGTTGTGGGCCTGTTCCAGGTCTTTTGGCAGCGTAGAGATAGGAGGTTCTTTGGCGGCGTCTTCCGCTTTCGCAACGATGGCCTCCTTCCAGGAAAGGCGCTGCAACTGCCATACGCCCAGTCCGGCGAGCAGCGCCGTGGCGGCAATAATAAACAGCAACGGCACAAGCTGCGGTTTTCGAAGGCGGTAACGCTGGAGCGGTAACATAAGTGGGCAGGTTACCGCAAAACACATGCATTACAAAGGGAAAATAGCAAGGAAAGCGAATCTCGGGACAAGCAGGCGGTTCGCGTAACGCTAGAGCATGTCTCCTTCGCCGGTCACGCGATTGCGGCCATGATGCTTGGAGTAATATAAGGCCTCATCTGCCCGTTTCACCAGTGAGAGCGGCGTATCGGTTGAGCCGCGCAAGTGCGCCACCCCGACCGATACGGTGAGTGCGCCGTAAGCCTCGCCGGTATCCCGGCGTTTGAGTTCGCGTTTGGCAATGGTGGAGCGGATAGTTTCCGCTACCTTAATGCCTCCTGCAAGCGGGGTTGCTGGTAGGATGATGGCGAATTCTTCGCCGCCGTAACGCGCCACCATGTCTTTTCCGCGTACGCAATCGGTCATGGAGCGGGCCACGATTTTTAAGACTTCATCGCCCAGTAGATGACCGAATTTGTCATTAAACTGTTTAAAATGATCAATGTCCAGCATCAACAGGCACAGCTCCTGCCCTTGCTGATTGGCATGAGCAAGCTGTTCATCCAGCATGCGGTCGAAGCTTTTACGATTAAACACGCCGGTGAGAAAGTCGCGCTGTGATTCGTTGGTGACTTGTTCCAGGTTTTTGCGCAACGCTTCAATTTCTTGCCGTGATTCTTCCAAGCGCGCATTGAGGTGCTCGCCGCGTTCACGGATCTCAGAGGAAGCGGTTAGTAATTCGCGCACTAGTGCTTGCACGGTTGGATCCGGAATATCCACCGGCATTTTTCCCATATAAGCGTCGACATCTTTATTATAGTGCTTGGTTTCCCCGCTAAATTCCGTAACGGCTTTTAGCACTTCCCCCATGAGTTTATTGGTATTCTCGGCTGTGTCGCTGATAATTTTACTATTGCGATCCGGTACAACGTATTTGTTGTAGAGGTACATGTTGGTGTGCGGCGAGAAAGGAACCTTGTTTTTAAGGATCATTTCAATTTCTTTAACCAACTCGCTATTCTTAGCTTGTGCGTAGTGGTACCACACCGCGTAATGCTCCGGAAGCGGCGCAATGTGGTGCTCCGCCATCATTGCCATGGCTAGTTGCGCAAGGGTAGTGACCGTGGGGTCGTTAGTGACAGGTGCGGGTGACGGCATATGCTGATTTAAGCAAGTAGGATTGATCATCCTCATTATATAACGCAGTAACATTAAATATGCGTTAAGGCGCGATATGGTTTTTTTACAAATTATTCAAAGGGTTTTGGGAAATTAAGCCATCATCTTAGCAAAAACTTTAAAATATTCATGAGTGTCGTGCGGTCCGGGCGAGGCCTCCGGATGGCCTTGCAGGCAAAAAATAGGTTTGGTTTTATGGCGCAAGCCTTGGATGGTTTGGTCAAACAGCGAAATATGGGTGATTTCCAGGTCTGGCGGAAGGTCTTGTTTGCTCACAGCAAATCCATGATTTTGCGATGTAATCATGACCCTTCCGGTGGAAAGCTCCTTAACGGGATGGTTGGCGCCGCGATGGCCTTGCGACATCTTTTCCGTTTTTGCTCCCAGCGCCAGCGCCAGTAATTGATGGCCTAAGCATATGCCGAAAATGGGCTTTCCGGAGTCAATCAACGTGCGGATAGTAGGAAGCGCATGAACGGCTGTAGCTGCTGGATCTCCCGGGCCGTTGGAGAGAAAAATTCCGTCGGGTTGAAGCGCCAGAATGTCGCTTGCGCTTGATTTGGGAGG
>CAZRJZ010000156.1:0-4236 GCA_964600465.1 uncultured Rickettsiales bacterium | reverse complement strand
GTTGCAAAGCTGGAGGATCTGGGATTTTCCCCTCGTATCATGGATAGCAAGATTGAGGAGCATGATAGTAAGGTAGGAGAATCGGGTTGGCCTACTTGGCGCCAGAAGGTTGATAGCTTAAAGCAAGGCGATCCAGCCCCTTCTCCCTTTGGGAGAAGGGGCTGGATGAAGGCTTTATGATAGTGGAAATCCTCAGATTTTAAGAGGATAGACCCGGAACTGGGAAGCCTTAATCCCATTTCGCTACCGGAGGCAAGCTCATTAAAATAGCTTCTGTGCTACCTCCGGTCATCAATCCAAAACGCGTACCCCGATCATGGATAAGATTAAATTCAACATAGCGTCCGCGCTTGCGCAGCTGGTGCTCGCGCTGCTCTTCCGTCCACGGCTCGGCGCTGTGGCGGCGCACAAGCTGCGGATAAATACTTAAGAACGCTTCTCCTACCTCTTGAGTGAACGCAAAATCCCGCTCCCAGTTTTCCGTATTTAAATAATCATAGAAAATACCGCCTACGCCTCGCGCTTCGTTACGGTGCTTGAGGAAAAAATATTCATCGCACCAGGTCTTGAACTTGGGATAATAGGCGGGATCGAAATGGTCGCACACGGTACGAAACGCCGCATGAAAATCTTCCGTGTCCTTCTCCACCGGGAACATAGGCGTTAAGTCGGCTCCACCGCCAAACCAGCTCTTTACCCCTTGAGAATCCTCTCCTCCTATCACGACCATACGGGTGTTCATGTGCACCGCCGGCACCAATGGCGAACATAAGTGCGCCACCAGGGAAATTCCGCTCGCCCAAAAACGCGGATCCTCCTGCGCGCCGGGAATTTCTTTTCGGAATTGCTCGCTGAACTCCCCGTAAACAGTGGAAAAACGCCCCCCCCCTTTTTCAAAACCCCCCCCCTTCATAACGCACATTTCCCCTCCTCCGCCCCCTTCCCGGATCCAGGATTTGCGCTGAAAACGCCTAGGAATTTTGGGGGTGCGCTCTGCCTCTATAGCCTCAAACTCCGTGCAAATGCGGTTGCGCAAAGACTCAAACCAGCCGCGCGCTTTTATTTTTTTTTCATCCATCTTCATTCCTTGACTCCACTTCATATAACTGATCTGTCTGACGCAACGCCTCCGCCACCGTAATCGCCGCTGCTTGCGCAATATTTAAAGAGCGCGTTTCAGGCGCGATTGGAATAATAATACGCGCATCCGCCTGCGCGTGTACCGCATCCGGAACGCCTGCGCTTTCCCGTCCGAACAATAAAATATCATCTGGCGCATAGTGGAACCGGTGATACGGCACGCTTCCTTTGGTTGTCAGCAGCAATAGCCTTGCAGGCGACGGGTAGCCGACTTTAAAGGCCTCCCATCCCTCATGCACGGAAATATCCGCATGCTCGCCGTAATCCAACGCAGCGCGATGCACGCGCTTAAGATTAAACGGAAAGCCGCATGGTTCAATAATGTCCAACCCTACCCCAAAACAGGCGGACAGGCGGATAATGCTGCCGACATTTTGAGCAATATCAGGCTGATAAAGCGCGATACGCATATATTACAAAACCATGAAGATTGTATTTCACCGTAAAAAAACCGTTTATCCAAGATACGCAATCTGGCACAATAGACCATGCCTATTTTTCCGCCACGCCTTCGGTGTCATCCGCACATTCCGCGCGACCCTTTCCGCACGTTCTACCTCATCACCGGCGTTACCGTCTTTGCGCTGGTATCCGGATTCAGCGTTTGCCTCTTTGATCTTAATCAAATCAGCGCCTGCGTGGATTATGCGGAATACGCGTTAAGCATTGTGCGCAAATTCGGCGACCATGTTCTGGCCTGGTTTATTGCAATATGCAAAGAAATCATCCGCCGCAACTGGTAAGCGCCGGACCGCCTGGTTTGCGTAAGAACTGGAGCGGGTGAAGGGAATCGAACCCTCGTATGCAGCTTGGAAGGCTGCCGTTCTACCATTGAACTACACCCGCATACACAAGAAATAGCAGCGGTGTTAGGAATTAACCGGCAAAGAGCGAAATTACAACCGAAAACTCGCGTCCTTCATGCCAAAGGCGGTCACCGCGCAAGCGGGAATCCTCTCTTGATTTCCAATAACCAACCAGAAAACATATACAATCCCGATCACTTCCCCATTTTTTCTTCTAAAGCCATCGCTTGCAAATCCGCGCGCCAGGCGGAGGTATTGTTGAGCGAAAGCGCCATGTTGTAATCCGCGCGCGCTTTAGCAAACTCCTTCAGCAGCCGGTAACCGCTGGCGCGCTGGTAATAGAGCCGTGCATTCTGTGGAGAATTTTGCAAGAGCCTATCGGCCAGGCGAGTCGCTATAACGGCATCACCAGCGCTGCCGTTTTGATTGCCAAGCTCTCTACGAATGACGGCGCGCTGCAAGTATGCATCGATATATTGGTTGTTAGCCGCAATCACCTGGGAATACAAGCTCTCCGCCTCTTGAAATTTTTTTGCCATTACATACTGGGCGGCTTTGAGCATATATTGCTGCTCCGGGGCAATTTTAATGACTTCCGCATGCAATGGAGCATTTGCAACGCTCAGAAGCAAACACACACCGATTAAGGGGTAAAAAATTCGCATGGCATTCCGTCCGTATCCGCCGCCTATCATCCCATGTGCGAACAAGACATCAAGCTCTTTGATTTTATAAGAGTTGGATTTCTTCACAGCGGATGTATCGCCCCCTAATACAATGAAATATCTCGAAATATCCATAAGTATTCCGTCGATTTTTCCCTGTATCATTGAACGAAAATCCTTGGAATAAAACCAGCTCTTGACGTGCGAGTGGTATACCTGCGCTACTCAAAATTTCTCTGCCAGCGGAGCATAAATAATAGGAGAGACTCCGTTATCCAGAATCAGCACGAACGCGTAGGTGCATAAGCGGTAATCATTGGAGCCGCTTTTACGAAAAGGATGAATTTTCTCTAAATCAAGCGTGATGGGCCGAGGTTCATCGTCCAGCCATGTAAGGCGTCTGGAAATGTCAGGCGGCATATACCCGCCGACTTCTAAATAGGCATGGTGTGAATAGGTAGCAACCGAAAGCGCGGGATATTGCTTCGCCAATTCTTTGACAGGAACGACCCGATTTACTTGCCGCTGCATGGCGCCGGTAACCAGTACATCCAGATGAGAGTAAACATGTGCATACATTAACGTAGCAGCCAGGATACAAAGCCCACGCCCCAGCCATTTGTTTCGTCGCTGCCAGGCGTCGGCAAGCAAGGCCGTCAGAAGCGCCATCCCCGGCATCAATCCCACCGCGTAACGCACTACATACGCATCGGTATACAAAGAAACCACCAAAACCCAGAACGGCATAAGCACCAAACCGGCGATCAGCACGCACTCATGCGCAGGAAACCCAGCAGAAACTCGAGCTCCGGCGGATCTCTTTCGGCAGCGGCTTATGAGTAACATGCCCCCCGAAAGCGCAAGCAATAGCAGTACCGGTTCCCCATAAAAGAAACTGTAAGCAAGATAGACGGTTTCGCTCGTGGGCGGTCTCCAGAAGCGTTGCCCATGCTCTGCATACCAATGTGCCGAATAGCCTATAAACGGCAACAAGCTCACAATGCTTAGACCCGCAATCACCAGCGCGATACTCACCGGCGACACCCACCCTCCGCCTTGCCGCCGGCAACGTGTTTCCTCTGCCAGTAAAAATGGCAGCACGCCAAGAAATCCGTAAAAATGGCTAAATGTCAGTATACTTAAGCTCAAGCAGAGCATAATGGCGGAAAAAATACGCCGACGCCCCGCAACCGCGGCTTGGTAAGAAACCAGCGCTATGCCATACAAGCCAAACATCAGCCCATACGCGCGCGCCTCTGCAATGTAAAAAGAGACGGCGCCGCCCATCAGCACCGCCAAAAAAGCATTGCCGGGAGAGGTGCGTTGCTTTGCAAAAAAATACAAGCAAACCAGCATTATCCACACGCCGACAGCCGAAGGCACCCGAATGGCATGGTAGAAAGGCAATGACGTTTTGAGCATCATATGCGCCACCATATGAATGAAAGGCGGATTGGTGTCGCCCACCCCTTCCGACATTAATCGTAAAATATCGGAAAGATGGGTGAGTCCACCGATATAATACGTAAACCATTCGTCAAACTGCACGGGCTTGGACTGAAACAACCAAAACGCCATCACCCCATAAACGAGGGACAGAGAAACAAAGACGATTATTTTTAAAA
>CAZRJZ010000155.1:0-4252 GCA_964600465.1 uncultured Rickettsiales bacterium | reverse complement strand
TGCGTTACGCTGGCTGCGCCGCGCAAAACCGCCGCTTTCGGCGACGGTTTTGAATGCCATTTCTCGATGTATTGATCGAGAAATGGTATAACAGGACATTGGGCGGTAGGTTCAAGAATGATAACTGCGCAAGTTTTATGGTGCTTACGGACGTATTCGCGCAAGGCGGCTGATATCGTCGATAATGACGACATTCTGATGATGTCGCTTGTGCTTGCGCAGAAACGCAAGCATCGCTTGCATTTGTGGGCGGTCGAGCAATTTGCCTGACCAGCCTTCTTCCAAAAATACTTCGACGACGCGGTAGCCTTTGTGCTTGGCATGTTCCCGGCAGCGGGTTTCTTGCGAGGATAGGCCATGTCCATTTTTCACCTGATCGGGTGAGGAAACGCGGCAGTAAATGACTGCGAACTTAATCTATTGTGCGGTATATGACACGGGAACTAAAAATTCCAGCAGTTCGCCTGATCGGGGATAGTTGGCGGGAACCGGAGGAACAGGGTTGGCGCGCTGCACCATCTCCAGCATCGCCTTGTCCAGCATGTCATAACCTGTGCGTTGTTCGATGATACGATAGACAATGGTGCCCTGCCGGTTAATACGAATACGTATAACGCCCCTGCCGTGCATGTTCTGCCGCCGCGCTTCTTGCGGATAAACTTTGTAGCGTTGAATCCAAAAAGAGATCATCTGCTCGTAACGCTTCAGCATATCGGCATTACTGGCGCTGTTGGTGCCAAAAACCGAGCCGTCTCCGGAGGCGGGTGAAAGCGCTGCCGCATTTTCGGCGCTCAAGCTTCGAGCGCGCACGAACTGACGTGCCGATTGTTCAAGAGAGTTAAGCGGTGTGGCGGTTGATTGCGTAACCTCTTGCGCCGGTCTTTCCTTTGGCGGC
Source organism: uncultured Rickettsiales bacterium (assembly GCA_964600465.1). Classification (GTDB taxonomy): domain Bacteria; phylum Pseudomonadota; class Alphaproteobacteria; order Rickettsiales; family SXRF01; genus CAYMDD01. Next base: position 3,357 of record CAZRJZ010000155.1, on the reverse strand, counting down.
GACGTGGCGGGGATTTTTCGCGCCTGTGGAGGGTTGCGCACAAGGTGTTCCTGGTGTTTTTCGGCGGTGGCATTATTGATGGTCATTCTCGTTTTTTTTGTATCCGCGCCGGCGCTGGAATTGTCTTCGCCGCCACCGAGCTTAATATTGAGCACACGTACGGGAACGTCCATTATCATGTCCTTGGGGGTGATCGACCACGCTAAGAAAGCGCATAAATGCGCCACAACGGCGACGCCTACGGCACAAGAAAAGTGCCTGCCGCCCAGGTAAAACGACGCGTTATCATGCGCAAGCATATCACTTTGCACGGCCAGGCTCCTGCCGCGCGCGCGTTACCAGTGAAACATTGCGTCCTCCGGCAAGTTTGATGCTGTCCATCACGCGAATCATCTTTGCCGCCGGAATACTGGCGTCCGCCTTAAGCGTGATCACCTTATCCGGGTTTCCCTCGAGCTGGGGTCTTAAATTCTCCACCAGGTCATCCATGGTAATGAGATCATCGCCTACTACCACCTCATCCCTTGCGCCGATTAGAATAACCAGATGCCCCTCATCCACCAGCCTGCCGCTTGCGGCTTCTGGTACCTGGATAGGAATAATTTCGAATCGCTCAATCGTTCCGGCAACCATAAAGAAAATGAGTAGAAATAATGCAATATCAATAAGGGGTACGATATTAGCCGCCTTAGGCTTACGCCTTGCACGCTCGAATTCAAGCCCGTTCACTGACGCGCTCCGGTAACGACGTTTTTTTCAAGTGGGCGCACGTAAAGGCTTTTGCCTCCGGCCGCAGTCACCATATCCATCACCGATACGAGTTTTTGCATGGAAACGGCATCGTCGGCAAACACCACCACCCGCGTACCGGGATTGCCAATCAGCATAGTGGAAAGTGCGCGGTCCAAATCTTTTTCGTTCATGCGGCGCTCCGCTAAACTGATGGTCCCGTCATTATTAATGATCACGCGCGCTAACTCGCCATCCTCAGTGCTTTTCACCGATCCTGCCGAAGGTAATAACAGCTCCATCGACTCATAGCGCATGAACGTGCTGGTAAGCATAAAGAAGATTATTAGAATGAACACCACGTCGATCATTGCCGTTAAAGGCAAATTCGCCACATTTTTACGAGTGCGGGTGAACTCTATCATAACCTATGCTCAAAATTTGCTGTAATTAGGGCTAAGCAGGCGCAGTGTCGAGCTTTCCTCGGGAGCGCTGCGGCGAGCGAGCGCCTGTTCCTCGCGCTCTTTTTCCGCCACAACGCGCCGTTCCGCTTCCATGCGTTTGGCTTCCTCGATAGCGCGGAGGCGTTCATTACGGCGGTATTCATCTTCCAGCGCCAGAATTTGTACGGAAACGTCTTTCATGGTTGCGCGTACTTTTTCAATAATGCCGTCGAGCACGTAATGCGCGCCGAGCGCGGGAATCGCTACTGCAAGACCACCTGCGGTGGTAATTAACGCTTCCCATATGCCTCCTGCCAGCATGCTGGGATCAATGCGCACACCGGAGGTTCCAAGTTGTGAGAATGCTTCGATGAGTCCCAGCACCGTGCCGAGCAAACCAATCAGCGGAGCCACGCTCGCTGTCATCTCCAAGCCGCGAATATGAGACTCCAGGTAGCGAATATCGCTAGAGCCGACGCGCATGATTTCCGCTTCCCGGCTTTTAGGAGACATATCCCGGTTTGCCACGCATTCAAAGGTAATGCGCATGATCCGCGCCACGGGACCGGCAATAGCGCTTAAGCGCCGCGTTGCCTTTTCTCGGTCTCCTTGTTTAATCTCATAAAGGGCTTCATCAATGAAGCTGCGATCAAATACGTTGGCGCGCTTAAATTGCCATATTTTAAAGAAAACTACGCCCAGTGCATACACGGACAACACGCCGAGTATGAAAAGCATAAAACCGCCCTTCTGAAGAATTGCCCATTCAGACATTCCCTAGTATCCTTTCATTGATCAATTGATGGGGGCATTTGTACTACGGACGCACAAAATAATCCAGCCCCCGTTTCGTTTTTATGGAGAGGATTTCTTTACGTATTTGCGTTACGATTGATGGTTTATACCGCTAGAGCGCCTGATATGGAGACACCCGCCGTTCGTCCTCTTATTTCTCTCATCGTCCCCATGTATAACGAGAGTGGGGGGGTGGAACTGTTTTTTAACAAATTAATCCCCATTCTGTCGGCGATTACTCCGGATTGGGAAATTTTATGTATCAACGATGGCAGTGCTGATCACACGCTGACTCTTCTGAAATCCTGGCGCGAGCGCGATAAGCGCATACGTTACCTTTCTTTTTCCCGTAATTTTGGCAAAGAAGCAGCGCTCACCGCTGGTTTAGAGCATTGCCGTGGTATGGCGGTCATTCCTTTGGATGCTGATTTGCAGGATCCTCCGGAACTGATTGAGCAGATGGTGGAAAAATGGCGGGAAGGGTATAAAGTGGTGCTCGCTACTCGCCGCAGCCGTGGGCAGGACACGTTGTGTAAGCGCCTTACCGCAGCCATGTTTTATAGTGTCATGGCGCGGCTTACGGATTTTCATTTTCCCCGCAACACCGGTGATTTCCGGTTAATGGATGCAAAAGTGGTGGAAGTGTTGCGGTTGCTCCCTGAGCGCACCCGTTTTATGAAAGGTCTTTTCGCTTGGGCAGGATTTTCAAGTGCTTATATCTATTTTGACCGTCCGGAGCGTGCTTCTGGTACCAGTAAAATCAGCTATTTCAAGCTATGGCGTTTAGCCAAAGACGGAATCTGCTCACTTACCACCCGGCCATTGCAGCTAAGTAGTTATCTTGGCGCTATTATTTCACTGGGCGCCTTCCTGTATGCCGTTTTTCTCGTGCTGCACACACTGATCCTGGGGATAGATGTTCCAGGCTATGCGTCGATTATGGTAACCACCCTGTTTATCGGCGGTATCCAGTTGCTTTCTATAGGAATTTTAGGGGAATATATTGGCCGTATCTATAGCGAGTCCAAGAAGCGCCCTATTTACGTGACCGAAGAGAGTAGCGATTAAATTCCCTCCGCGCCCCGGCTCATGGCGGCCACGCCGGTACGACATAATTCAATGAGGCCAATGGGCTGCATTAGACCAATAAACGCATCGATTTTCTCAGAGCTTCCGGTGATTTCAAATATGAAGGAATCCGGTGTGGAGTCCACCACCCGTGCGCGGAAAATATCGGCAATTCTCAGGCTTTCCACCCGGTCTTCCCCGTCGCTTTTTACCTTAATAAGCGCCAGTTCGCGCTCTACGTGTGGTCCTTCTTCGGTTAAATCATGAACGCGGTGTACTGGTACCATTTTTTCAAGCAGGCGCTTGACTTGCTCGATCACTG
>CAZRJZ010000154.1:0-4266 GCA_964600465.1 uncultured Rickettsiales bacterium | reverse complement strand
AAAGCCATTGAATTGGCGCTCCAGGCCGATCAAATACAGGCAAGCATCAACCAACAGGAAGCAGGCAGTGAGCAATTATTCGTATCCGGATGGCGGCCATTTATCGGCTGGGTGTGCGGCACGGCATTTGCGTACCATTTTGTAATCCAGCCGCTATTGGCCTTCCTCATTGCCAGCGCAGGAGGGAGCGTGCAACTTCCTGCCTTTGACATTGATGCGCTTTATACCGTGCTGATGGGCATGCTCGGGCTTGGAAGCTTGCGCACAGTGGAGAAAATTAAAGGCGTGAGCGTTAGAAAAGCACCGGAAAAACTTTAGGGCTTCTTAAGTGCGCATTAAAATATAATCCTCGGCGCGGAACGCATCCTGGATACGGCCTATTTCAAATTCTGCAATGCCAAGTTCACGCATCAGCGCACCTCCAAGCTGCAAACTTGTCTCAAACATCTCGGCAATGGCAAGCGTGGCGCCCGCCTGCTCAAGCTCCCGCACTTCCGTATAGTCCCGCGCCCGCGCAATAATGGGAATATCCCGATCAATCTGCCGTACCGCTGCAATCGTGCGCAAGGAAATACGAATATCCGCATGCGTAATCACTACCGCGCGAGCCCGCTCCAGGGCAATAGCGCGCAATACCAGCCGCCTGCTTGCATCGCCGTAATACGCAGGCTCGCCCTTAAGCCGCGATTGTGAAACAATATCGGCATTGATGTCCAGGCCGATATACGGCAAACGCTCCACCTCCAAAAGACGCGAAAGAGCATTTCCAACACGCCCGAAACCGGAGATAATGATATGGCCACGCAAATCACGCGCTTCCGAGGTCATTTTAGAAGCTAACCTCGTGCTTTTCTCGCGAATAAGCACGCGCGCGGCATATTGCCCAAGCTCCACCATAAAGGGGGTAAGCGTCATGCTTAAGGCAACCGCAACCAACAATATATCTACCGTGGCCGGAGTGATAATGCGTTCCTGCGCGCTAATCCCGAATAGCACGAAAGCGAATTCACTGCCTTGCGCAAGCAGCACGCCGGCAGTTAGCGCATTGACGGTGCTAAACTTAAAAAGCTTTCCAAGAAATAAAATAATAAGCGCTTTTCCCAACACAAGCGCCAATGCAATACTAATGATATAAGGCCACTCGCTAACCAAAGGCCGCAGGTCAACCCCCATTCCCACGACCATGAAAAAAAGCCCCAATAGCATGCCCTTAAAAGGCAAAATATCGGCTTCCACCTGCAGGTGAAATTCTGTTTCCGCCACCAAAAGCCCGGCGATGAACGCGCCAAGCCCTGCCGACAATCCTGCCGATTGGCAACCGGAAGCAATCGCAAACACAATGAATAAAATGGTAGCGGTAAGCAGTTCATCGCTTCCAAGCCTGGCAACGCGCGTAAAAATCGGACGAATAGCAGCGCGACCAATCAGGATGATAATTAAAAGCGCCAGCATCCCCTGCGCGCCCGCCTTTACCATATTCAATGACAGCACAGGCGCACCGGTGGCGAACATATCCACCATCATCAGCAGCGGAATCACCATGAGATCCTGTAAAATAAGCGTGGAAAGCGCCAGCCTTCCCACCTGCGTTACCCGCCATCCTCGCTCAATAAGGATCTGAAACACAATGGCGGTAGAAGACATCGCCAAAGCGCCGCCGATGATAAGCGCCACGCCAAAATCAAAACCAAGCAGACCGGCGACTGAACCGGCAACGGCGGTGGTCAAGATCATTTGCAGCGTACCAAATCCAAAGACTTGCGTGCGTAATTGCATCAGCCGGTCCCAGCTTAGCTCTAATCCAATGGTAAAGAGCAGGAAAACAATCCCGAATTCTGCGATTGCCGCTGTGGTTTCCGTTGGCGACACCAGACCAAGCGCGTGGGGACCAATGAGAGCGCCTGCCGTTAGGTAACCAATAATACTGCTGACGCGCAGCACGCGAAAAAGCGCCAGACCACACGCCGCTGCCGCAAGCATGACAAGAATTTCAAAGAAATAGGTGCCGGAAGGCGTCATGGATACGGCGTCTATGGGCTGGCTCAGGACAGGTACGGACACCATAACCTAGAACAGGGTTGTGCACAAGTGCCCCCATAAGGGGCCACATTTAATCAATGACTTGCCAACGCAGCCATTGATTTTTCAGTAAAATATATATTATTATTCTGAATCAGTACATTAGCTTATATGCCTATTTTTTAGGCAATCCTGTGGAAGTCTTAAGAATCCCTTGTCGCACCTCCAGCTAAGATTGACTTATCACCAGAGTTATCCACAGGTTTGGTGGATAGTCGTGAAGGTTGCAAATCTCATTCTCATATACCACATTCCGTAGATGACTGTATCCGGCCAAACACCCGCGCTTAAAGGCGTAGACATTATTCGTCAAACGGCATCACGCCTTTCCACCAGCGCAGGCGTTTACCGTATGCTCGACGAAAAAGGCGCCGTGCTTTATATCGGCAAGGCACGCAATTTAAAAAACCGCGTATCGCATTACATTAATATCACACAGTTGCCCATTCGCCTGCAGCGCATGGTGCATTCCACGCATAGCGTGGAGATTGTGATTACGGCTTCGGAAGTAGAGGCGTTACTCCTGGAATCGAGCCTCATCAAGCATTATCAGCCACGCTATAACATCTTACTTAAAGATGACAAATCTTACCCCTATATTCATATCTCTGGTAATCACGCCTACCCGCGTATCTGCAAATACCGGGGAGCGCAGACCGAGGCAGGGGAATATTTAGGCCCATTTATTTCAGCAACGGCAGTCAATGAAACGCTTGCTTTCTTGCAACGCGCTTTCCTCCTTCGCCCGTGCTCGGACAAATATTTTAAAAGCCGTGCGCGTCCATGCCTGCAATACCAAATAAAACGCTGTAGCGCGCCATGCGTAGGGCTGGTGAGTGAACACGAATACGCGCAGCTTTTGCGGCAGGCGAAAGATTGTTTGTCGGGAAAAAATAACGCCGTTAAGCAGGAAATAGTCGATGAGATGCGCGCCGCCAGCCAGGCCATGGAATTCGAGAAAGCAGCGCTCCTGCGCGACCGCATCCGCGCACTCACCCATGTGCAACAACACGCGCAATCCGTAGCGGCGCTTGGCGACACGGACATTATCGCCCTCGCGCGCGATGGCAAATGGGTCTGTATTCAGGTATTCGTGTTTCGCGCAGGCCGCAACTACGGAAATCAGGTTTACTTTCCCCACAATGCCGAAGGAAAAACAGAAGCTGAAATCATGGAAGCTTTCCTCGGGCAACACTATAGCTTACGTGAACCACCTGAACATATTTTTCTCAGCCATGCGCCCACCGAACGCGCATTGCTGGAAGAGGCATTACGCATACGGGCCGGCCATAAGGTGGAATTACTTACCCCCCAACGCGGAGAACGGCGCAGAGCCCTAGAGCACGCCATCCGTAATGCCAAAGAAGCGCTTTCCCGGCATATTGCGCAAAGCAGCGCGCAAATCGAATTGCTGGAAGGTGTAGCGCGGATTTTCAATCTGTCAAACCCGCCAAAACGCATTGAGGTATATGATAATAGTCATGTTATGGGCACACAAGCCGTAGGTGGAATGATTGTTGCGCAGGAGGAAGGATTCATCAAATCCGCCTACCGAAAATTCGGAATCAAAAATACCGCCCTTACTCCCGGTGATGATTACGGCATGATGCGCGAAGTACTCACACGCCGTTTCCAGCGCCTGCAAACGGATGACAAAGAAAGCAGTAACCGCCCTGACCTGGTATTGCTCGATGGCGGACCTGGGCAACTCTCTGTAGCCATGGAGGTGTGGAAGGATCTGCAGATAACAGATGTTGCGCTCGTCGCGATTTCCAAAGGCCCAGACCGCAATGCCGGGAGAGAATGGTTCCATCTGCCACACCAGGCCCCGTTCCAGCTTCCTAAAGACGATGCAGTGCTCCACTACCTGCAACGCCTGCGCGATGAAGCGCACCGCTTCGCCATTAGTTTTCACCGCGATAAACGCAGCAAGCAAATCCGGCGTTCGGAACTGGACGACATTGCGGCTATAGGCGCTAAACGCAAACGCGCATTATTGAATCATTTCGGATCGGTGCGCGCCATTGCAGGCGCCAGTCTGGAAGAATTAGGCCAGGCCGAAGGCATTAGCAAAGAACTGGCACAAAAAATCTATGCGCATTTTCATTAAGTAATTTAACGCTGCGGAAGTGCCGCAAGCCGGGCATATCGTCGCATAGCGCAAAGAAAATATAACAATATCAACAT
>CAZRJZ010000153.1:0-4315 GCA_964600465.1 uncultured Rickettsiales bacterium | reverse complement strand
AAACTCACCGCCATTAGGCTCAAAACCCACACCCACAGCACCATCGAGCCTTCATGATTTCCCCAAGCGCCGGTAATGCGGTAGAGCAGGGGGAGTGATGTGCTGGAATGTTCGGCGACCGTACGCACGGAGAAGTCAGAGACGATCCGCAGGTAGATGAGCGCTAAAAATGCAGCGCTTATCAGCGCGCATTGCATATAGACGAGCGCTTTTTCCATGCCCGTGACGTAAAACAGCGGCAATGCCGCAAGCAGGAGCGCGGAAAGCAACGCCAGTATCAGCAGAAAAAGGCCGATTTCCGGTATCATGGCGCTTCTTTCGTAAGCGGATCTTTCCAGCGTCCGGAGCGTTTTAACGTGTCTGCAACTTCTTTTGGCATGTAGGTTTCGTCATGCTTGGCCAAAATACGTGACGCGATTAGCATGCCGTCTTGATTGATGCGTCCTTCGGCTACCACGCCTTGTCCCTCTCTGAACAAACTAGGAAGCAGGCCTTTGTAGGAAACTTCAAGCTCCTTGACCTCATCGGTGATAGTGAACTTTACTCCATTATCCGGTAGATGTTCCAGGCTTCCGTTTGCCACTAATCCGCCGATGCGTACGGTGGAGGCATGGATCTTTTCATTATCGGGTATCTGCGAGGGTGTATAAAAAAAGATGATATTCTCTTTGAATGCATTCAGGATAAGCAGGGCAGAGGTGCAAAGAAACACGATGCTTACACACACAAAAACGAGTCTCTGACGCTTAGGTTGCATAGCCGAGGAGGGGGTTATTTATGTAAGTTATTGTACAATCTTATAGTTTTTCGTAAGTGATAGAAAACAACGCAGGCCATGCCCACTAACGCAAAAAGCGCGCTACCATAGGCTGCTGCGACGTATATTTCAATTCTCTCCATTGAAGAAACCACTATTTGGCAGTATATTATCCACTGAACATGAATTTAAAGTTTAAAGAAAAATTAAACTCGGCGCCTTACACTGACGGGTAAACATTTTTAAGCTCACTATGGCTCCCACCGCAAAAACACTTCCCCCTCCTGTTGAGCGCCCCGAGATTGCCGATAAAATAGAAAGCGGCGAGTATTTCCGCGAGGTACGCTTCGCTCACCATACTCTCTATAGCGATATTATCACGGAGCGCTACTTTTATTGGCTGGTGATGCTGATATCAAGCCTTATTCTTCTGATGACGCTTTCTGCCATCGATAATTTTCTGCCGCTTAACAAGCCTATTCCGTTTGTGTATAAAACGGCTGACATCACCGAGGAATTGCCGCGTATACAACGCCTGGGATCTGTGGGCAATAATACGGAGGCTGCCGCGAATTTAGCATTGCGCCAATTTCTTGCGTGGCATTATGTGCAGCTTAGAGAGGAATATAACGTTCAGTTGCTGGATAGAAACGCCAGCGGTATACGCGCTCATAGCTCCGATGAGGTTTTTGAACAGTACAAGCAGTTAATGAATCCGCAAAATCCTCTTAGCCCGATCGCTCTTTTCCAGCGCAATATCACGCGTAAAATAGAATATATTTCCGCCTATGCTCTGGATACCGGCAAGATGGTTGTGGAATACGATGAAGTGGTTGAGGGGGGGCGTGAACGTAAAAAAGCACGGATGCGGGCAAATATTACTTTTCGTTTCAGTGAGATTGCGGTAGATCAGAAAACAGGGGTTTTTACGCCGCTTGATTTTTTGGTAACCGATTACCAGACGCAGAAATTACAGGATTTTTAATATGGGTTTTTCACGCATCCCTGGTTTTCATTTAAGTGCGCTGGCCTTGCTGCTCGCTTTGTGCACAGGTACGCAGGCGCTTGCATTGCGTGATTCGCGGCCTCAAAAACTGGATCACCGCGTCCGCACTGTTATGTACCAGCCGGATGAGGTATTTAAATATGTTGGATATTATGGCTTCCAGACGGCGATCGAGTTTGCGCCCGATGAATCCGTGCAAACCATTTCCATGGGCGATCCGACTGGCTGGATGCTGAATCCTTCCGGGAATCTTCTTTTTTTAAAGCCTGTTGACCAGGATGCCACCACCAACATGACCCTGATTACCAACAAGCGCACGTATCTTATTGAATTGCATGGGCGCGAGGCTAGCGGCATTGATGATCCTGAGCTTGCGTTCATTTACCGTTTTACGTATCCGGACGAAGTCGATACGGGCGCCTTAGGTAATTACCTGGACACGGTGCCAATGCCTGATTTGCAGAAAGATCCTGGAAAGTACAACATGCGTTATACCATCAGCGGCTCCGAAGAAGTGGCTCCGTTGCGCATTTTTGACGATGGGGAATTTACTTATTTTGAATTTCGCGGGAAGAATGCAGAAGTGCCGGCTTTTTATACGGTTGATTCTCAGGGCAATGAGGCGGTAGTCAATTATCGCACACGTGGAAATTATATTGTCATTGAGCGTGTGGCGGCGCGGTTTACGCTGCGTCATGGCAACGAAGTGGTCTGCGTATTCAATGAGAAATTGCTGCCGCCAAAGAAATAATATTCCTTTATTATCCGCCGGCAATCTGCGTTTTCTAAACGCCTAAGAGGATTATGAGTAAAGCCTATCCAGCGATTGGTGTGTTAGGAGGCGGTTCATGGGGAACGGCCCTTGCCGTTATCGCCAATCGTGCGGGCGGGAAGGTAATGCTTGGCACGCGTAATCCCAATGTGATCAATGCTGTTACGGAAAAACGGGTAAACGACGTTTATTTACCGGAAGTTTTTATTGATCCAGCTATTACGGTTACAGATGATTTAGCACAAGTGTGCACTGCGGATATCCTGATTATAGCGGTGCCTTCTCATTGCATGCGTTCAGCCTGTATTATGATTTCGGATTTGTTGCCTCCGCAGGTGCCTGTGGTGGTTGGCAGCAAAGGGATAGAGCAGGGAAGCCTGCTGCTGATGACCGAAGTGGTGGCGAGCGTACTTCCTGGCAACACCGTTGCCGTACTCTCAGGCCCTAATTTTGCCACTGAGGCAGCTATCGGCAAGCCTACCGCCACCACTATCGCGTGCACGAATCCCTACGTCGGTAATCAACTGCTATACGCCTTGGGGGGAAAGCTGTTCCGGCCTTACCTGACGGAAGATGTAATCGGCACCCAGATTGGGGGCGCTACCAAGAACGTGATTGCGATTGCATGCGGCATTGCGCATGGAATGGGATTAGGAGAGAATGCCAGGGCAGCCCTTATTACGCGTGGCTTTGCGGAAATGTCCCGTTTATGCTTAAGCAAAGGCGGTCGCTATGAAACATTGATGGGGCTTTCCGGCTTGGGCGATTTAATGCTCACCTGTTCAAGCGTGCGCTCGCGCAATACGGCCTTTGGGGTCGCCCTCAGCAAGGGCGTCTCCACCGCGGAAGCGCTCGTTAATGAGGGCAGGGGAGTGATAGAAGGGGCTAAGACAGCCGACTCCGTTTTAAAGCTTGCCCATAAATATGCCATTGACATGCCGATATGTGAAGCGGTACACCGCGTTTTATCGGAAGAAGTTAACATTTCCGATACAATTAATACATTGCTCGACAGACCTTTTACCCGCGAGCGAACGGTGTGATGTGTAAAATGTGGCGCTCCTATGGAGTATAATCATTCGTTGGAAAAATCCGTTTCCCCGCCTCTTCTGCCGGCGCAAGGCGGACGCGTCTTAACCGGTGCCGCCCTTGAAGACGCGATTATACGCCTTAAAAAAGAAATGAACGCGGTGATCCTGGCCCATTATTATCAAACCGAGGATTTGCAGGACATTGCCGATTTTGTTGGAGACTCGCTGGAGTTAGCTCGCCGCGCTGCCGCTACAGAGGCGGAAGTGATTGTCTTTTGCGGGGTAAAATTTATGGCCGAAGGCGCAAAAATCCTAAACCCGGACAAGCTGGTGCTATTGCCGGATTTAAATGCAGGCTGCTCGTTGGAAGATTCCTGTCCGCCGGAGGCATTCCGCGCCTTTGTGCAAGCGCACCCCGATCATACGGTGGTCACCTACATCAACTGTTCGGCCGAAGTGAAAGCGCTTTCAGATATTATTGTGACCTCCAGCAATGCCGAGAGCATTATTGCGCAACTGCCTGCGGATGAAAAAATCATTTTTGCGCCGGATAAGTATTTAGGGGCGTATTTAAACAAAAAGACCGGTCGTAATATGCTGCTATGGAGTGGTAGCTGCATGGTGCATGAGCGGTTTTCAGAAGTGGAATTAGTGAAATTGCGGACACTTTATCCCAATGCGCATATTATCGCGCACCCGGAATGTCCGCAGAACCTGCTGGCTTATGCTTCGCATATCGGCTCTACCAC
>CAZRJZ010000152.1:2956-4316 GCA_964600465.1 uncultured Rickettsiales bacterium | reverse complement strand
CATAATCTTCCACGACAGGTTCCCTGCCTGATACACAAAAAACAGGATGGTCTCTCCCTGCCTGATACACAAAAAACAGGATGGTCTCGCACCGTGTTGTCGGCAGCCACCACCCGCTCTTCCTGAATGCACAACACATTCGCCACATCGAATCCCGCAGTGGGCAGAAAAGCGGATGTTGCACATGCCGGCGTAATGGAAAAGCGTTCGTTATGCCGCTTCAGATACACCTCCTGCAGGTAGCGATTGGCGGCTTCAATGGTCGTAATACCCGCCAGCTTCAGTTCACTGGCCAGCCGATCCTGCAACGTGCCAAATGTCCTTTCAGAGCGGCCTCTGGCTTCCGGCGAATAAGCGGCGATATGCTCGATGCCGAGCTGCTTCAGTGCCCGTCCCACCTGCGTTGGGCGCGATTTATCCACCTTGCCGCCCACCGCCGGCGTGTAAAAATAATGGCTGCCTCGGTCAGTATAAAACGAGCAAAACAGCCCGTATTTGGCAATAGTCTCGTGGATGCCACGGAAGCTGCTCATGGTGCCTTCTTCCTGGCAGAAAAACGCGGAGGTAATCTCGCTGGTGGCATCATCCATCGTCACCACCAGATCGCAATACTCCTCCCCAAACCAGCGATGTTTGCTTGCATCCTGATGGATCATCATGCCCACCATCGGACGGCGCGGCCTGCGTAGCCGGTGCGGCCCACCACGTTTGCTTGGCGCAACCAGCCCCGCCTTGGCCAGCACCGTGCGTGTCCACGTGTAGCCTCGCTCTAGACCATGGTCACGCTTGGCAAATTCATGAAAATGGCGGACATTAAATCCGTCATAACGTTCGCGGTACAGCTTGGTGATCTTGCTAATCTCAGCATCGCCAGCACGGCGTTTCGACACACACCCCCAACACGGCGATCCTTTAGCCCAGCCAAGCCCTCTTCCTCATAACGCTCTCGCAATCGCAGAAAATGACGGCTGCTCACGCCCAGTATCATCGCTGCCTCTTCACAATTAAGCGTAGCCTTCTGAAAATCATAATAAATCTGCTCAAATCGTTCCATCCGTATAGCCTCCGTCAATGCGCGATTCATCCTCATTTTGCCCCCCACCAAAGTTGATGGGGCAGCAAAACACCAAATCGGACATTTGACCCGCTAACTAACCGGACATATCACGCGCTCGCGACAGGTTTAAGGCTACGGGTGGTAAATTGATCTCGCGCATGTTATAATGACCCACATACGCTAAAGCCTTAACGCGCTATTGCGGAACATTCACGGGACATGCATGTGCTGGGTTGGTGTGTGATGCGTGAAATACCATTGCATATCTACTTCGCAGAAGGAAATCGCTCGATATGCTGGCTG
>CAZRJZ010000152.1:1632-2946 GCA_964600465.1 uncultured Rickettsiales bacterium | reverse complement strand
CTTTCTTGAAGGAGTACCGTATTTGAAAGAACCTCCCGTTAATGCCGAGCCGCATGGTAGCGCTGCCGTTACCATTCACATGAATTTTAAAAATAATGATCTCCTCCCCGGCCTGTTTGGCCAGGACGATTCCTACCTTTCCCGTATTGAGAAAAAGCTTCATATCACGGCCAGTTCGCGTGGCAGCGTGCTTGCTTTGCAAGGCGCTGCCGAGGCGGTTGAAACAGCCCGTGAAGCCTTACAGGCGCTTTATCAGCAATTGGAAAGCGGCGAGGAAATCAGCGCCGTAGCGGTAGACTCTGCCATCCGTATGGCGCTCCATGGGGCTGGTGAAGACATTGCTTTTGGGGATGCGGGAATTCGCACCATGAAAAAACTGGTGCGCCCTTATTCTCCGGCGCAGGCGCAATATATTAATGCGCTGATTCATCACGACCTGGTATTTGCCCTTGGTCCTGCCGGTACCGGAAAGACCTATTTGGCCGTTGCTATGGCCGTTTCCATGTTCATGGCGCGGCGCGTGGAGCGTATTATTCTCTCGCGGCCTGCGGTGGAAGCGGGAGAGAAGCTTGGCTTTCTGCCGGGGGATTTGAAGGAAAAACTCGATCCTTATCTGCGTCCACTTTATGACGCTCTGTTTGACATGATGCCTGGTGAAAAAGTGCAACATTATATGGAAACCGGCGCTATCGAAGTGGCGCCACTGGCGTTTATGCGTGGGCGTACGTTGGCGAATTCGTTTATTATCCTGGATGAGAGCCAGAACACCACCGCCACACAGATGAAAATGTTCCTGACGCGCTTAGGCGAAAACTCGCGCATGGTGGTCACGGGCGATCTCTCGCAAACCGATCTGCCGAGAGATGTTAAATCCGGCCTCTCAGACGCGATTCGCAAAGTAGAGATGATTGAAGGCATTGCCGCCGTGCGTTTTTCCGATGCGGATGTGGTGCGTCATCCATTAGCGGCCCGCATTGTGCAGGCTTATGATGAATGGGATCGGAAAAAGCGTGCCAATGGAAGCCGCGCCGCGGCTGAACAGGGGTAAAAGTGGCGTTGAAGCTCCATTTCCGGCTCGATCATCCAAAGTGGAAGAAGGATCGCGCGCAGTTGCGTAAGCAGGCAAAATCTATGTGCGAGGCCGTTATGCGGCATCCGTCTTTGGAGAAGAAGCGCATAACGCAAAGCGTGAGCCTAGTGCTCTCCGATGATCCTGCCGTGCAGCGCCTTAACCATGATTTCCGGGGAAAAGACGTGCCTACCAATGTGCTTTCTTTTCCCTTTGAAAGTCCGCCCGAAGTGCCGATTCCCTTG
>CAZRJZ010000152.1:0-1622 GCA_964600465.1 uncultured Rickettsiales bacterium | reverse complement strand
TTTTCCCGCTGGCGCAGGAGATGAGCCGGGCTATCTGGGCGACATTATCGTCTCGCTGGATACGGTACGCAGAGAGGCGGAAAATCAAGGAAAGCCGTTCGATCATCATTTGGCGCATCTTGTGGCGCATGGGCTGTTGCATCTGCTGGGATATGACCACGAAACTTCCGGGGATGCGAAGAGGATGGAATCCTTAGAGATTGAAATACTTGAAGAAAATCATATCCCCAATCCATATCTTTGATTTTATGAGGAAATATGCTAGGCATGTACCTTAAAATATGAATAGCCATTTTACCAAAGCTGCGCAGCGCGAAGCGAGTATGGAGGAAGAAGACCCTCTCTCGCGAGGGCGTGCCCCTTTTTCGCCTTCCCCGTCCTCTGCCAAATCCGAGCATTCCTTTCTTCCCGCTTTTATAGGCGAGTGGATGCGGAAATTGTTGCGTCATAAATCCGCTGACGCTTCTTTAAAGGAAGTCCTGGAAGAAGCGCTGGAAGAACATTCCGAGGAGGCCGAACGCCTGGCTCCTCAAGAAAAAACCATGCTGCGCAACGTGCTTTCTTTTGGGGACATGACTATCAGTCATATCATGACGCCGCGTATGGATATTTTTGCCGTTCCTGACAATGTGGAAATGGATGCGCTAAAGGCGCATATTCTGGAAAACCGCCACACGCGCATTCCTGTGTATCATGAAACACTGGATCGGGTGGAAGGGTTTTTGCACATAAAAGACCTCTTTCCGATGATTGCGGGCGATGAGCCGTATTCGATCAAAAAAGCGCTACGGCCCATGCTTTTTGTGCCGCCTTCCATGCGTATTACGGATTTGCTTGTAAAAATGCGCCGCTTAGGTAGTCACATGGCGATTGTGGTGGATGAATATGGCGGCACGGACGGCCTGGTGACGCTGGAAGATGTGTTTGAAGAAATCGTGGGCGACATTCAAGACGAGCACGACGATGAGCAAGACCGTGAAATCAGCCATCTCTCCGAGCGGGAAGTGGAAGCCGATGCGCGTATCCGCATTGATAAGCTCGAAGATTATCTCGGGCTGTCCTTAAGGGGGGGTGAAGACGAAGCCGGCGATTTCGATACGTTGGGCGGCATGATCTTCCATCTGCTTGGCCAGGTGCCTGAAATTGGAACTAAAATAGATCATCCCAGCGGAGTGATGCTGGAGGTAACGGACGCCGACGCCCGGCGCGTGAAGAAGGTGAAAATCACTAACGTAGAGCCATTTGCGGTGGAGTAGGCAAGTATGCTCCGTGCGATTGCCCTTACGCTTTTTCCGGAAATGTTTCCCGGCCCCTTAGGCTATTCGCTGGCGGGTCAGGCGCTGCAAAAAGGTTTGTGGTCGCTGGAGGCGGTTAATATCCGCGATTTTGCGGAAAATAAGCATAAAACCGTCGATGGCAGGCCTTATGGCGGCGGAACCGGTATGGTCATGAAACCGGATGTGCTGGAGCGCGCCATCATCCATGCGAAAAAGCGCTTGCCGGAGGCGAAAATCATCTATTTTACCCCAAGGGGAACAACTTTCAATCAAGCGCTGGCGCATGCGTTTGCTGACCAGGAACTCATTCTGCTCTGCGGGAGGTTTGAGGGGGTGGATCAGAGA
>CAZRJZ010000151.1:3203-4335 GCA_964600465.1 uncultured Rickettsiales bacterium | reverse complement strand
CTTATCGCGGGGACCTTGCTCAGCCTGGTGCCTGGACAAACGATGAAGCCTTCGATATGGCGAGAAAGTATACGGAAAACCGTGGGGGTACTATAGGCTCGTTCCTCCGTTTCTACCGCACCCATCAAGCCGTCCCTAAAACCCAAGGAGATGTTGCGACTGCTTCTAATCTTAGAGCAGAAAGGATCTACCAATTCGAACGGGCAAACCACCTCGAGACCATCAATAAACTCCTTTCTGAAAAAAACCCCTACGGCTTGCCGACTGATGAAAACGGCAATATAAGAAGTGATGTGGTGGACTGCGTACGCTCGCTAAATAACCGGCAAAAAGAACCTAATCAATCTCATGTAGAATCGGTTAAAAGATGCAGAAAAACATCGGCGGAGCGCAGCTAACCCTCGGCAGATTCGCTATACCGCCTAACGCATATTCTGCTTAAATAGACGCCTCCCCCGCGTGTGGGGTAAGGAGGTTCCCCATGTTTCATCAGGCTGCCCCTCACCTTAACCCTCCCAGAGGGCAGAGGAAACTTCAGGCCGTCCCTCATTCAACGTTACGTGCTTATCCCCGCTCCAGCACGTCCATCAATTCACGCCATTCGCCTTTGCTCATGCCGCTGGATTCCTGCGTCACGGATTGACCGGAGAGCATGTTCTTGATCGCCTTCAAACCCTTGGCTGAAATAGTTACACCGCCGACACGGTAATTTTCAAACGCCGCATAGGTAAGCGGTAGCCAGCGCTTTACCATATCCAGCATCACCTCCGCATAAACGCGGATTTCATACTGGGCATGAGCATCAGCACGCAGAGCTAAGAAATGCAGCAAGTTATGCAAGTCAATCTTCCAATACCACTGCGTATAATAGTTGAGCGTCAGGTTCATACGCGCCAGCTCACGGGCAAGGCCTGGCCTGGATTCATCGCGGATGACGCCTTCTTCGTCGGCGTTCAGCATTTCCTCATAATGCAAGTAAGAAAGCTCCGCGTCCTGTTTGAGCAAATGAAGCACTCTCTCTGCGTCCGCTCCTTTTAACACCTCTCCCCTTCCCTGCCGGTTAGAAGCAGACTGCGCCGCCAGATGCTGCGGCGCGGGTAGATAGAATTCTTTATCCATAATCGAATATCGC
>CAZRJZ010000151.1:0-3193 GCA_964600465.1 uncultured Rickettsiales bacterium | reverse complement strand
GTTCGCCGTGCGGTGCCGGATCCACTGACGCGCCACAAAAATGGGGAGCTTTACGTGGAATTTCACCTCACACATCTCAAACGGCGTGGTGTGCCGGTGGCGCATCAGGTAGTTAATCAGCCCTGCATCTTCGTTGACCTTGCGCGTACCTTTGCCATAAGAAACGCGCGCGGCCTGCACAATGGCAGAATCGGTTCCCATATAGTCAATCACCCGCACAAACCCATGATCAAGCACAGGAAACGCCTGGTAGAGAATCTCTTCCATTTCAGGCGAAACTTCGCGGCGGGTAAGAGCGGATTGCGCACGCTGCGCCGCAATATCAGCTTCTTGAGCAGAGGTAAGGGACATGTTTTTCTCAGTTATTATAAGTGAAGGGCTTTTTTAGAGGGATTTCCACTATAGAAAATTGAACCGCTCCTACAACGAAAATTATGTGTAGAGCAAAAACTCCACACACGCGCGCCCATAACGGCGGCGGTCTTGCTGAGTATATCCTTCGGGGACAATAAATTCCGTGCGTTCATCATGCTCCGCCACCACGATAGCGCCCGGCTGAAGCCATCCGCCGCTGCTCAAGTTTTTAAGCACAGGCACTAAAAGATTGGCGCTATAAGGCGGATCTACAAATGCAATCCGGTAAGGCCCGGCTGAATTCCTAGGCAGCTGCGCTGCATCGCGGCTTAAGAATTCACAGGCATTTAGTTCATTAAACCGCTCCGCGCTTGTCCGCACCAGCGCCAGCGCCTCCCTTGACTGATCCACAAAGGTCACATGCGCCGCGCCACGGGAGAGCGCCTCCAGTCCAAGCGCTCCGGTGCCGCAGAATAAATCAAGCACCCGCGCCTCCAGCAATGCCGCGCCGCCGTCAGCCAGCTTGCTATGCATGAGGATATTGAATATTCCTTCGCGCGCAAAGTCCGAAGTGGGGCGAATGTCCGCGTGATTCGGGGTTTCTATCTTACGCCCCCGATGCTTGCCGGCAATGATACGCATGATAAATTTCTTGGCTATTACCGATATTAATGTTAAAAAACAATGGTATAAAAATAAGTATGCAGGATTCGCCAACAATAATGCCTTGCCTGGCCTTAAGAAACCCTGCGCTACACGCTCTCATGCATCGTAAATACTTTCAAGTACGAAAAATATCGTTTATTGATCTCCTATGCTCAAAACAATTGAATTAACCCTCTCCAACGCTGCCAAGCCGGACCTGCCGCCCGTTACCCTTGACGCACTGGTAACGGAGGAAGAATTCGGACTGGTTGTAGGACCTCGTATTGCCGAGGAATTACAATTGCAGCATATTGATTTGCGGGAAGTGGAAGAGATCGGCAAGAATGTTCGCCTGCTTCCCTACGCTGGCCCCTTACGCATCACCACCGCCATGGGAGAGGTATATGGCGGCGCGGTCGTTTGCACGCGCGGAGCCATTATCGGTAAATACCTGGCGCAGGAATTAGGCATTGCTCCAAAAGCCGCCTTTACCTCGGCCAGTCCGGTAAATTCCGCCACTCAAACCGGCTCAAAACACCCCCAAGCCGCCAGCCGCATTTTGGTGCGTGAAAACGCCATTGATGCGGCAACATGCGCCAAAATCTGTGAGCATGCCGCGCTAAACCCGCGTTACCGCGCCGGCCTTGTCAATACGCGCACAAAAACCACCACAGAGGTAGACAGCTACTTCGACGAGACAGTACGCGATACGTTCATTGTGCCGCTCCATGGCATCATGGATGAATTGCAAATCATTCTGCACCGCATGATCACGGAGCATGTTGAGCCGTTCTTTGACCAGAAAATCGAGTGGTGGGAAGCGCCGCAACTGCTTTCCTACAAGGCCGGCGGACTATACAAACCTCATTCAGACGCGGCGCGCTGGGTGCCAACTCCGGGCGGCAAAGGCCGCTGGGAGCGCTATCTCGATAGGGACATCAGCTTACTGCTCTATGTAAACGATGATTTCAGAGGCGGCGCGCTTTCTTTCCCGGACTTAAACGTCACCATTCAACCGAAATCCGGAATGCTGGTGGCCTTTCCTTCCTCAGAAGATTATATCCATGGCGCGCAGGCCACGCTGGAAGGAGAACGGCTGGCGCTGGTAACCTGGTTAGCGGCTTACGGCACATTACGCGTGCGTGAGCGCAATCCTAACACCATTTTGATGAAAGATGCCGTTGCAGCGGCGGGATAAGCGCGGTAGGTATGACGTTATTAGATGAACTACATGCTCGGCGCCAAGACATTATGGCGCTTGCACGGCGGCACGGCATTAATGAAGTCCGGATTTTCGGCTCTGTGGCGCGCCGTGAAGAACGAGCGGAAAGCGATATAGATTTTCTTGTCGGCACCGAGCAGGGAAGAAGCTATTTTGATTTGATCTATTTTCAGCAAGCCATGGAACATATGTTACACCGCAACTGCGATGTCGTGAGCAAAGAAGGGCTCCACTGGGTTGTGAAAGATGCCATCTTGCAGGAAGCTACGCTGTTATGAGTAAAAACTCTCTCGACAAAGACAAACTTTATCTAGTTCATATTCTTGAGTGCGCGCGTGATATAGAAAATTATTTATCCGGCTGCGGCGATGAAGCGTTCCTTAACCCCGGTAAAACGCAAGATGCCGTATTGCGTAAGCTAGAAATTCTGGGAGAATCTCCCAAGCGTCTTTCTGAGAATATCAAGCGTAACCTGCCGCAAATACCTTGGGCTGCCGTCAGTGGACTACGCAATATTATTGCACATGAGTATTTTGCGCTTGATCTGCCTAAACTCCTGGTCATTATTCGCGGAGATTTACCAGTACTGAGAGCGCATGTGACGGCATTATGCAAAGAGCGTTATAACATTACCTTAAGCGTCTAGGAGATTTTATGAGCACAAGTTTTGACCTGATTGTAATTGGCGGTGGCCCCGGCGGATATGTAGCCGCTATCAGAGCCGCGCAGCTTGGCATGCATGTGGCGTGCGTGGAAAAGCGCGGCGCGCTCGGCGGAACTTGCCTGAATGTAGGCTGCATTCCTTCCAAGGCGCTACTTGATTCTTCAGAAAAATTTGTGGAAGCCTCCGAGCACTTTGCAAGCCGTGGCATTAAAATCGGCAAACTGGAGCTGGATTTGAACGCCATGATGGCGCATAAAAACGAGGTGGTAAGCAGCCTCACCAAAGGCATTGAAGGCTTGTTTAAGAAA
>CAZRJZ010000150.1:0-4376 GCA_964600465.1 uncultured Rickettsiales bacterium | reverse complement strand
CGGTGGCGGAGATTGATCACAGCGGCAATGCGTATCTGGATCAGTTCGTCCATGGGCGCGCTCATGGGCCGATTACCGATCAGGCGGTTCACTAGAAAAATTTATGATCACCTGATCTCGTAGATGGCGTCTGGGCTGGGAGGTGCGTTGCGACGTAAATTTTCCGCTGCTACCGCTGAAAAGCTATTATTTACGCTGTGATGTGCGGCCAGGTTGATCTGATGGGACTGATTGAATTCCAGGTTGTTGCTGACACATGGCTCCGGTTTGACTGAATCCGCCGGCGTATCCTTGAAGAGGGTGTCAAGAAAAGGCTGCACGGCGGTGGTAACGCCACTGATAGCGCCAAAAAAGCCTGCCATCCATACCGGGTTACCAAGTTCTCCTACGGCATGCCCAATGCCAATTGCTACCGCAAAATGCGGCAATACCTGGCTCAAAAGAGCGCCTGCAACAGCGCCGACAAGCGTACTTTTAAGAATGTTCTTGAATAACGGCTGCATGCGAGAACTTTAACGGGTCCACTAAAAAGTAGCAAGCACTGTTTAATATATAGATTTTTCTTATGTTTTTCGGTACAATGAACCGTAAGTGGGTAAAATGTATTTGCCTTAAAGTTGGGGGGATCCCTATGGAAGCCATAGAGAAGCTGTTGCGCGATTACCGGCTTACCACGGCCGAGATCCTTTATCGCCTGCCTGATTACCCTATGTTGCTTCAAAGCTATACATGGCAGGAGCTGGATAGGGCGCCAAACTTCCCAATTTTGCAGAAGTTTTTAGATTTTTGGGAAACATCTCTGGAGGGTAAGTTGCATTCGGTGAAAATCGCCAGTTGCGAACTCATCAGCCCGGCCAGGGTGCAATTTTGCAAGGGCGAGTTCCGGATTCACTAGAAAAAGCATTTTTCTCAGGCTTCTTCCATTTCTTCCCGTTCGTGTTCTTGGCTGGTGGAGTCTTCGGCATCGATAGAGGGCTCTTCCGTTACGTCTTCTTTGCGGATTTTTTTCTCCACCTTAATCCTTGCAAGCTTGCCGCGCTCTTCATCCCATGTGTATTGGTAGACGACGGTTTTGGTGCCGGTGGTGACAATA
This sequence comes from uncultured Rickettsiales bacterium, assembly GCA_964600465.1. Taxonomy (GTDB): domain Bacteria; phylum Pseudomonadota; class Alphaproteobacteria; order Rickettsiales; family SXRF01; genus CAYMDD01. The sequence goes on along the minus strand of CAZRJZ010000150.1, from coordinate 3,283 downwards.
TCGCCATTGGCGAGCTGCAGTACGTCAAAGCCTTTTTGCAAAGCGTCTTGGATGAGGGAGGACGACTGACGCAAATAACGCGGATCCATCATCATATTGGTGATGGCTGCATCCTGATCCCCCATATCTTTAATACGGATCGTTAGATTGCGCCTGCCGGTAAGATTGAGCTTTTTCCCGATGCTATCTTTCACTGACATGTGCTGACTTTCCTTTTAAAAATCCGGCTACCGCAGCAGCGCAACTCTAAGAACTAACTCCTTGCCTGTAACCAATCCATTCTACAAACAAGATACCCACTGAGAAGATAAGTAGATAGCTGAGCCGGTTTTGTCAATTGCATTCCGGACTCCGCGAGGAACAAATTTATCGTTAATGTCTGAACAGTTAAGCTTTTATTGTTGGTCTTGCTATTGCAGAGGACAAAGCCCCTGCAATAGGCAAACAAACCGCCCTGTGGCAGATTAGCGTAGTATCTGGTTCAGGTCTTGCAATAGCTGATCTGCGGTGGTAATGGTCTTGGTATTGGCCTGATAGGCCCTTTGCGCAACAATCATGGCGGTGAGCTGCTCAGCCAGATCCACGTTGGAAGATTCCAATGTTGAGGCCTGAATCTTTCCCGTTCCTCCGGTTCCCGGTTCCCGTAAGTTGACCTCCCCCGACTCCGAGGTGCGGGCAAACACGTTACCGCTGATGGAATCCAACTCATCAGGATTGGAAAAATCGGCGATAGGTATCTTATAGAGGCTCTGAGTCTCACCATTATTATAACTGGCAATGACTAATCCGTTTCCGTCAATAGAAACCCCCGTTAACTCACCCACGGGAACACCGTTTTGTTTGGTGTAGTTGACCTTATAGGCGCTATCGAACTGACTGAGTCCATCGGCTTTACCGGTGCCAAGCGCTCCGGCAGTTCCCCAATTTATCGTTACTGTGCTGTCTTGTGCGGTTTGGGCGTCGGAAGAATCCTCACTGCTTTTCCAGCCGATAGTCATAGCTTCAGCAATATTGCCGGTAACGGTTTGGAGCGTTCCATCTCCATTGAAGGTGAGGGTTCCATACCCAATCTGGCCATTGGCATAAGTAGAAAGCACTTCTGAGGCAGGAACCACATAAACCTCTGCCGCCCAGGTATTAGTCCCAATTTTAATGAAACCGATACGTAAGGAATGCGCCGTACCCAGAGAATCGTAAATGCGCAGCGTGGTCGGATATTGTGGCGTGATAGACTCTGATGCAATGTTGCGTGTGGCGTCCTGCGGGGCGTATTTGGGGCCAAGTACGCCGGTTGTTTGCGGCGTGTAGGTTGCGCTATCAAGCGAATCAACCAACCCTAACTCCGCTACAACGCTGCCGGTATTGTTTTGCGGCGTCATTACCAGCCCTGCGGCTCCGGTGCCTGTACTGGTGGCGGTTGCAGCCGTGGCAACGTTAATGGTAAAGGTAGAAGTGCCGGTGAGGGTGATAGGAAAATCGCCGTCAAAATCAGTCATGGGAATGCCGCTGAATGTGGGCACCGCCTGGAAAGTTCCGGCTCCTCCGGTCGCCGTGCTGCTTGCGGTAGTGCTTGCGGTAATTCGGAATGTGTTGGCGTCAACAACGGTAACGGTGAAATTGCCTTCAAAATCCGAGACCGGTATGCCGCCAATGGTTGCTGTGGGATAGCCTGTCATGTCTGACGGATCGATATACACCACGTCGCCGGTGGTAAAACCGTGACTTGCATGCGTGATGGTGACCGTAGTGCTTGCATTGGTGGTAGAAAATTTATTGGTCGCCGAAACGGGTGCGTTATAGCCGGTCATTCCTGTGACATCGAAATTCACAATGTCACCGGTGGTGAGCGCCGGCGATATAGACGATGCGTTCGGGATCGACACGGTCACTACCTTGCTGCCGTTGGTGGTGGCAAAGGGAGTGGTGGACGTAAACGCCGTGAGCGCCGTTGCGCTGGGCAGGTCTCGAAAAGTGATAGTATCGAGCGGATCGCGGACGTTGATGGTGAGCGTGGAACTCGCTTGTGGATTAGCCACTACCGCTTTCAGGCCGCTTGAACTGTTAACGCGGTCGGCAAGGCTGTTCATGGTAGAGAAGCGATCATTGCCGGACGCAATGTCGGCGAGGCCAAGTTCTCTGACCCAGTCAAGGCCGGATTTTACGGGTGGGCCGGAGCTGCCGACGACGCTCCCATTGGTAAACGTAACCGCTTCGTTAGCGTCTTCCGACCCCACATACAGCCGGTTATTGACCACACGCGCCGTTAATCCATCAATGGAATCAATAGCGTTGGCCAAGTTGGTCAGGTTGTTAAACTGGTGGAGCTGTGCGTTCGGTGTGGAAGTGGTGTAACTGAAAGTGACGGTTCCTGTGGAAAGGGTTGTGACAGTAAAGCTTAAGGCATCCGATGAAAACGTGGATATGCCCGTGGTGCCTAAAAATGGTTGTGTTGCCGTTGACGCGTCCAGGATGTTGCCGACGAATGGACGGGTTTCCGCCGTGATGCCCGTGCCGCCGCCGGTAAGGCCTGCGCTTGCGGCGGTGGTGGGCATGGTAATGGTAAATGTATCGGCGTCTACTTTTGTGATCACAAAGCGTTGATTGAGTTCGGAGGCGGGGATGCCATCTACGCTCGAGGCCACGCCGGAGATGGTAATAACATCACCGGTGGACAACCCGTGCTCTGTGGCCGCAACCGTGACGACTTTGCTGCTGGCGGTGGTGGTAAACGGGTTGCTGCCAAACGTGATCGGGGAGCTCATCAAATCTTCCCCGCTATCGGGTCCGCCGGCGGTGCTTACGCTGCGGCTGAAGGTGAATCCACCGTAACGGTAATAGTAATTATTGCCGGATCCCGTGCTGATCAGCATCTTATCTCCGCGCGCCAAACTATTCGCGCCCCCCGGAACAATCAGATCGTCGGCGGAGATTTCATAATTGAACGACGTATTGGAATCCATATCTACCGTGCCTTCTTGTCCGGCGTAAGTGGCTTCGGAGGACTTGAGGTTGGCGCTGACGGTAATGGTGGTGGTGGCCGCCGCCGCGCCGGTAAGCGCTTGCACGTTAACGGTCTCCAGGCTGGTCAAGCTGCTGGATGCGGCTGTGTTGGTATTGCCTGCAGCGCCGGGTAGCCTTCCTTCACGGTCAAGGGGCCAGCCTTGCAAGAAGAATCCCGCGGAATTGCGGAAGTTTCCGGTGCTGTCTTGGGTAAAAGCGCCGGCCCGTGTGTATAATACGCTGCCGCTGCTGTCCGATTCGCTGTTGACCACAAAGAAACCTT
>CAZRJZ010000149.1:0-4433 GCA_964600465.1 uncultured Rickettsiales bacterium | reverse complement strand
TTATGTTTGACAGGCGTGTGAGAGTCGTTAGTCGGTAGTACTGCTTGGCGCTCATAGATGCGGGTGTGGCGAAATTGGCAGACGCACCAGATTTAGGTTCTGGCGGGGCAACCCGTGGGGGTTCAAGTCCCTCCACCCGCACCAGCCAGCTTTTCTTATATTCGCAACACGAATTTAGAAAAGCTGCTGTCCGCTGAGGCTCGCAAGAGCGAAGGCTGGACTGGCGCAACACAAATTCAACTAACAATCTGTTCTTGCAATGTTTTCATAACTGTGCCATTGGATTACATATCCCGCTTGCAATAACTACTCCATTGGAGTATATTCAGGTGACGGACAAGATCGACGTGATCGCGCTTAAAAGCTTTCGTACGGCGGTTAAAAAACTGTTCTCGGAGGCCGAGATGGCGGCACTGGTTGAGTTCCTGGGCAATTATCCCGAAAAGGGCGACGTCATCGCCGGTACGGGTGGATTGCGCAAGCTGCGCTGGGCATTGGCAGGCAGAGGCAAACGCGGCGGTAGCAGGGTAATCTACTACTATCACCGTCCTGAATGGCAGGTGCTGCTGCTCACCGCCTATGCCAAGAACGAGCAGGAAGATCTGCCGGAGCGGGAGAAGGAATTGTTCGCCGCGCTGGTCAAAGAGATTATCGATAAGGAGTGATGAACATGGCTAGACCCGTTGGAAAACAGAAAATCAGCAAAAAAGGCTTAAGCCCCTTGGCGCGCGACATCGTCGGCAGCCTTGAGGAATATGCAGCCTACAAGCGCGGCGAAAAAACCGGCGCGAAGGTATATCGCGTTACCCCCAAGGTGCCGGAGGATGTGGATGTGAAATCCATCCGCGGCAAGCTCGGCATGACGCAGGAACAATTCACCAGCTTTGGCTTTTCCTTAAGTGCTATCCGCCACTGGGAAGCCCACCGCCGCCAGCCGGAAGGCCCGGCGCGCGTGCTGCTCATGGTGATCGACCGCAATCCCAGTGTCGTGCTCGAAACGCTTCATCCTTAAGCCTGTTCCAGATCATTCGCCGTCGCTGCCGTCGCCAGCATCTTGTCCATGCCTGGAACGTAAGGCTCCCCGGGAAAATTGACGGCATTGTTAAACTTGGCGATGCAGGTACTGATCGTCTTGTCGCAACCGGCAATCGCATTGAACGTATCGCCCACCGCCACGTTGTTCGGCATGGGCAGCGCCAGCGTGATCTGCGTGTTTGAGAATTCCTTGATTTCCATGCGTCGCCCAGCGTTTGCTCCGGTTAAAAACTGCACCTCACCGCCGGAGAAATATCCCGCCGCCTGGGTCATGGTATTGGATATGTGTTTAGTCCCATAATTTTATGGGACTAAACACATAGACCCTATGTGCGGCTTATAGCAGGTAACGCTCAATGAGCGACTTAAAGCAAGGCGGTGCAGCCCCTTCTCCCTTTGGGAGAGGTGAACTTCAGGCTATCGCTCATTGAACGTTCTATGTTATAGCCATGTGGAAAGAAAAAGCTCTGCCTCACCCCCCCGTCAGTCCATTCACGAATCGCAGCAACTCTACCTGTCGTTCGCGCTTTAAGCGCTCGGCTTCCAGGATATGTTCAATACGTACCAGAGTTTCTTCCAGGCTTTCATTCACCAGCACATAATCATATTCCTGCCAATGGCTAATTTCCGCTGCGGCTTTGTGCATGCGCCTGGCCACCACCTCTTCCGCATCCTGCGCGCGTGCACGCAAACGGCGCTCCAACTCCATCATGGAAGGCGGCAAAATAAAGACACTGGCTAAATCCGCCCGGCTACGCGCCGCCAACTGGCGCGTGCCTTGCCAGTCAATATCAAACAACACATCAACACCATTTGCGATATGCTGCTCCACAAAATGCGAAGGCGTACCGTAGCAATGGCCAAACACCACAGCATGCTCCAAAAGCTCGTCTTCTTCCACCAGCGCATTAAATGCAGGCTGATCTACAAAGAAATAATCCTCCCCATCCACTTCCCCCGGTCTGGGCGCACGCGTGGTAACGGAGATGGAGAGCACCACAGGCGGCTTACCGCCATTGCGGCATTGCTTTTCAAGCAGCATCCGCGTGAGCGTGGTCTTCCCCGCCCCCGAAGGCGAGGACAGCACAAACATCAACCCACGGCGTTTCAGTGTATTTCCCATGCGAATTTTATTGCAGATAAGGCATTATTCCATCCACGAGCTTTGCGTCGGAGTCGTTGGAGTTGAAATGGGTGAGGTATTTTCCGTTTCTATCCATCAGGTAAATGAATCCGGAGTGATCGACACTGTAATCTGCCTCGGCACCACGCGCCGCGGGATGCGAAGCACCATCGCTACGGCCACCCATATAAACTTTATACGCATCCACTGCTTGTTTAATTTGCTCTGGGGTGCCGGTCAGACCTACAAAAGAGGGATGGAAATTCCTAATATACTCTTTCATGGCCTCCGGCGTGTCCCGCTTAGGATCTACGGTGATGAAAACGGGAGTCACCTGCGCGCTTTTTTCTTTGAGCGCCTCCAGCGCGCCGGTCATCGTCATCATCCCTACAGGGCAAATATCAGGGCAGTGGGTAAAACCGAAAAACACCAATTGCAACTTGCCCTTAAAATTCTCGGAGTCCACCTGCTTGCCGTTCTGATCGGTCAGAATATAGCGTCCGCCTATGCGCGCCTCTCCGGCAGCCGGAGAAGATTCAGCAATATCGCTCACGCCCGACCCCGTCGAAGAAGATCCGGCAAACCATAAATTAGCGGCGGTGAATGAAATCAGCGCCACGCCAAGCGCAATAACAAAAGGCTTACGCACCGGCATTGACCTTTACATGATAGTCCTGCATTAACTGCTTCGTTACCGGCCCGACAGAGAACACCAGATCACCAATCTGCCCAACCGGCGTGACTTCCGCCGCCGTCCCGGTTAGGAACACCTCCTGCGCCTCTTTCATTTCCTCCGGTTTAATGTACCGCTCCACCACTTTAATGCCGCGAGCACGCGCTAAATCTATCACAGTGCGGCGGGTAATACCGTTTAAAAAACAATCCGGCGTGGGCGTATGAATCTCTCCGCCGATCACAAAAAACACGTTGGCGCCGGTTGCTTCGGCCACCAGACCGCGCCAGTCCAGCATTAACGCATCATCAAACCCTGCATCTTCGGCCGCATGCTTGGAAAGCGTGCATATCATATAAAGACCCGCGGCCTTGCTCGCCGTTGGGGCGGTATTAGGCGCCGGCCGCGCCCAGGAAGAAAGCTGAAGCCGCAATCCGCGCTCCCGCGCCTCTTTGGAGAAATAACTTGGCCATTCCCAGGCCGCAATCGCCACATGGATGCTGCTGCGCTGCGCTGAAACCGCCATCATTTCACTACCACGCCAGGCCACGGGACGCACATACCCATTGGTAATTTTTTGCGCCTCCACCACGGCTTTGCTGGCCTGCTCTATCTGCTCCAGACTATAGGGAATTTTGAATCCCAATAAATCCGCTGAATTAATCAAACGCTCGCTATGCTCGCGCAGTTTAAAAATAGCGCCGCTATAAACGCGTTCGCCTTCAAACACGCAAGAAGCATAATGCAACCCATGGGTCAGCACATGAATCCTGGCATCGCGCCACGGAACCAGTTTGCCGTTGAACCAGATAACACCATCGCGGTCATCGAAGGACAGTAGAGTCATTTTTTTGTCTTCTCAATTAATGCAGGCAGGTGACGGGATTGGCGGACACCGGATTACGAGCTTAAGGAGTTCAACGGACAGCATCGCATTATCCGGTAACCCCGTCATCTCGTAATCCAATCACTGACAACTGACAACCATAGCCCTTTTCACCCTTTAAAGCGGAGCGCCGATAGCTAAAGAAGCTATCTTCCTCAAAACACGTATCCCGCGCAAGCAGATTTACGTGCTGCACCCCGCTTTTTTGTATTTTCTTTGCCACAAAACCGGAAAGATCGAATAAAAAATGCCCCTTACGGGAAGAAGGGAGGAAAAAACGGGAGACTCCACCTCCCACCGAAGGAAGAACGTCCGCAAAACGCTCATAAAATTCCGCGCCCACCTCATAGCTTTGCTGCTGAATGCATGGCCCTATGGCGGCATGGATAAAACCTATCTGCGCTCCAAGCGCCACCATAGCGCTTAAGACAGACTCCACCACTCCGCCAAGCGCGCCTTTCCAGCCAGCGTGCGCGCAGCCTACCACCTTATTGTAAGGATCGGCAAACAGCACGGGCGCGCAGTCTGCAGTGGTAATACCAATCCCCAAACCAGGAACGCGCGTCACAATAGCATCCACCTTGGGCCGATCTTTCATGCTCCAGGGAGTTTCCGCCACCGCCACCTCTACGCCATGCACCTGATGCGCTTTTAGCAATCTCCCAGGCTTAAAACCAAGCGCAAGGCGGATACGGCGGAAGTTCATGAACAGCGGC
>CAZRJZ010000148.1:0-4442 GCA_964600465.1 uncultured Rickettsiales bacterium | reverse complement strand
TTACATGGCGAAAATGCTAGCTGAACGGTTAGGTGATATAAAAAGAAATTTCTCCCACGTTCTTATTCTTGGCGCAAATCAGGCAACGGCGGAATATTTATCCTTCCCAAACGCTGTATACGCCAATCTCTCGGAGGCGATGCTCCGGCACTCGCAAAACCTGCGCTGCGTATGCCATGACGAACGCTTGCCCTTTTCCGCCTCAAGCGCAGATTTGGTTTTAAGTATTGGCGGCCTGCACTGGGTCAATGATCTGCCGGGAGTACTCATTCAAATCCGCGAAATCTTAAAACCCGACGGGCTTTTTCTTGGCATATTCCCAGGCGGCGAAACACTTCATGAACTGCGCGGTGTAATCGCCGCCGCCTCCGCCCAAGAAGAAAACGGCCTCTCTCCACGCATTTCCCCCATGGTGCACGTAAAGGACGCGGGAGCGCTCCTGCAACGGGCCGGATTTGCACTTCCGGTGGCAGAAAGCGATACGCTCGCTGTTTCTTATGCCAATGCCCTTAAGCTGATGCAGGATTTGCGCGGCATGGGCGAATCAAATGCGCTCATTGTCCGTACGCGAAAGCCCTTAAAACGTGCCACGCTCGCTGCAATTTCAGAGACCTACCCTGCACGCTTTGCCGATGAAGAAGGCCGTATTCCCGCCACGTTTGAACTCATTACTCTCACGGGCTGGAGGCCACATCCTTCCCAGCCCCAACCCTTAAAGCGCGGCAGCGGTAAAGTGGATTTAAAAGAGGCGTTACATTCCGGTCGCGGGTAAAAGGGTTTTCAGCCGCTCCACCAATTCAGCATCCGCCTCAATCATCGGCAGCGTCTGCATTCGCTCAGGCGTAACCCATGCCAGTGCGGTATGCTCCAGCGCCTGTGGCTCGCCTTCCCAACGCGTGCACAGATACACCGGCATCAGCAAATGAAACTCCGGATAGGGATGAGAAAGAAAAGTAAAGGGCTCTAAATCGTCGGCGCTTACCTCTATACCCAATTCCTCGCGCAACTCACGTACCAGCGCCGCTTCCGGAGATTCTCCCGCTTCCATTTTCCCGCCGGGGAACTCATATTTCCCCGCCAGCATTTTGCCCTCCGGGCGCTGCGCAAGCAACACTTCCCCTTGCCTGTTTATCAGAGCAACCGCCACGACCAGTAAAAGACCAGCACTCATGCCAGTTCCCGGTAGCCGGAAATGGTAAGCCCGTATCCTTCCAGGCCCACCACCGAGCGGCGGGTATTGGTAAGCAGCACCATGTTTTTCACGCCAAGATCGAGCAGGATTTGTGCCCCAATCCCGTAATCGCGCAGATCCATGTTACGCACCGGCTCTTGGCCTAAACGCATGCGTAATCGGTCGGAAAGGCTGGTGGGAATTGGGTCGCGCAGCAGTACTATCACCCCGGATCCATGTGTGGCAATCATTCGCATGGCGCGCTGCAACTCACCATCCCGCTGGTCGTGCGTATCGCCCAGTAAATCCGCTAATGGGTTGGCCGCATGCATACGCACCCATACCGGATTTGCCTTTTCTAGATCACCTTTAATCAAAGCCACATGTTCGGCATATTCCAGCGCGGTACGGTAAGCCACCAATCGGAATTCCCCGCCATACACACTGTTAAACGGCAGATCCGCCACACGCTCCACAAGCTTCTCACGCGTGCGGCGGTAGGCTATCAGGCTGGCAATAGTCGCAATTTTCAAATCATGCGCCGCAGCAAACGGAATCAGATCCGGCAGCCGCGCCATAGAGCCATCTTCGTTCATAATCTCGCAAATCACGCCTGACGGATTAACTCCCGCCAACCGCGCAATATCCACCGCCGCTTCCGTATGGCCTGCGCGCACCAGTACGCCACCTTCGCGCGCCACCAGCGGAAACACATGACCAGGTGTGGCAATATCCGCAACCGTTTTGGTTGGATCAATGGCCACCTGCACCGTGTGCGCGCGATCGGCAGCGGAAATACCGGTTGTCACGCCTTCACGCGCTTCGATGGAAACGGTAAAGGCCGTTTGGTGCCGTGAGTTATTATGCCGCGACATGAGGTTGAGACCCAACTCTTGCACCCGCTCCTGCGTCAGCGCCAAACAAATAAGGCCGCGTCCGTGCCGAGCCATAAAGTTAATGGCCTCCGGCGTGGCGAACTGCGCGGGAATCACCAGATCGCCCTCGTTCTCGCGATTCTCATCGTCAATGAGAATAAACATACGCCCGTTCTGCGCGTCTTCTAAAATCGCTTCAACAGGAGCAAGGTGGAAAGAGTAGGGCATAAGCTAACGTTGCATGAGTGTTTCCAGATACCGCGCCACCAGATCCACTTCCAGATTCATCCCCTGCCCGACCTGCTTGCTACTGAGCGTGGTATATTCCCAGGTATGCGGGATAATATTGACTGAAAACCCCGCCCCCTGTACCGCATTGACGGTAAGAGATACGCCGTCCAGCGTTACCGAACCTTTCTTTGCGATATAACGCATTAATTCCACAGGCGCGCTCATGTCTATTTTGTAAGAATCATGCGCTTTCTGAACGGCCTCCACACGCGCCACCCCGTCCACATGACCGGTTACAAAATGCCCGCCTAAGCGATCACCCACCTGTAAAGCACGCTCCAGATTCAGACTCCACCCTTCTTCCCACATACCGGGCACCGTGCAACGGATCGTTTCCGCGGAGACATCCGCGGCGAACATGAATGCGCCGATTTCTATCACGGTCAGGCACGCCCCCGAACAGGCGATAGATTCGCCTATCTGCAAGCTCTCCGATGGATACGCGCATTTCACGTAAACGCGTTTATCGGTGGCACCCGATGCGCGCGTAATTACTCCAATATCGGTGATGATGCCGGTAAACATGTATAAACCTCCAGCGTATCCTCGCCTAAGCGCCGCGATCCCGCAAGCGCAAACCGCGCCGGATCAGGCCGGGTCAGGCAGGAAAGCCCTTGTTCACCTATCACAACAGGGGCACGGAACCAATATACTTTGTCAACAAACCCACTTTGCAGGAAGCTGGTTGTAATACGCTTGCCCCCCTCAATCAACACACGAGTAATCCCTTTTTCCGATAAATAAGAAAGCGTTGCCGATGGAGAAGTGTCTTGCGCGCCGCCAATCACCCATAAAGGAACTTCCACCGCTGTGTGTACAAGCGCACTGGTTTGCGGCAATCTATTAGCGGAATCCAGCACCACCCGCACCGGAGAGCGATCCTCCAGGCCTTTTAAGCGGCAGGTAAGCAGCGGATCATCGGCAAGCACGGTGCCGATACCGGTTAGAATTGCGTCATACCGGCTGCGCAACAGATGACCGTATGCCCGGGCCTGAACACCGGTAATCCAGCGTCTTGGTTCCTTTTCCTCAGTGGAGTAAGCAATTTTTCCATCCAACGAGGTGGCGATTTTTAAAGCCACATACGGCTTACCCGTTGCAAAACGCCGAAAAAAACCAGCATTCAAATGCAAGGCTTCCTTCTGGCAGATACCTTCATGCACCGCAATCCCCGCTGCACGGAGCATCAGAACGCCTTGGCCATTAACACGCGGATCCGGATCCCGGCACGCGATAATGGCTTGCGCCACCCGCGCATCGATAAGCGCTTGTGCGCAAGGGCCAGTCTGCCCCCTATGCGCGCACGGCTCCAGGGTGATGTAGGCTGTCGCCCCGCCTGCATGCGCTCCTGCCTGTTGTAATGCAATGGTTTCCGCATGCGGCCTGCCGCCTCTGGAGGTCCAGCCGCGCCCCACTACCTGACCATCTTTTACCAGCACGCATCCTACCGCCGGATTTGGCCAGACCTGCCCTAAATTCCGATGCGCCAGCATAAGCGCATGGCGCATAAAACCTTCGTCTGTGTTAGTCACGCGAATCAAAATACTTCATCACCGTGTGTTTCAGAAGCATTTCGGTAATCTGCAAAATGAATACAAATACCAGCAGAAACACCAATAGCGTGATGAAATAAAGATATTGCTCATAGAAATCGATAATCGGGAACATCATAACCATATTCACAATCATGATGATAACGGAAAGCAACAGCGGAAATACGAGAATAAAGGCCAGATTCTTATGCTGGCTGGCATGCTGATACACAGGCAGCCAGAAAAAAACACTGATGGCAAGCAGGGGCATCACCTCCGTTTTCCACCATTCAATGTACCCGTAAAGCACGTTCCCGCAGTAAACTTCCTGCCGGCACAAGGTTACATCGAGATGGCCAATAATGGAAATAAGCAAACGGAAAGTCGCCACGAAGCTTAACAGCAAGGCAATGTTATAGACAACATATTGTAATTTTATCGGAGAGCCGCCCTCTGCATTGCCTATACGCATTGACTTACGTTCCTGTTCCGCCCATCTCCTGAGCAATGTCTTTGAAGTCCTTCGCTTCACGAAAATCCCGGTACACGGAAGCAAACCGAATATATGCCACA
>CAZRJZ010000147.1:0-4444 GCA_964600465.1 uncultured Rickettsiales bacterium | reverse complement strand
CAATTTCAGTCTTGGCCCCATTGCGCCGCTGATGGAGCGCGATGATGTGACGGATATTCTGATCAACAGCTGCCATACCATCTATGTGGAACGCAATGGCAAGCTTGAACTAACCGATATTCGCTTTGAAAGCGAAGATGCCGTGCGCCGGCTTGCGGAATCTCTGGTAAAAGCCGTAGGCCGCGTACTCGACGCCTCGCGTCCCCTGGTAGACGCCCGGCTGGCCGATGGCAGCCGCGTGAATGTCGTGGCGCCGCCGCTTTCGGTGGACGGAACCACCATCTCTATCCGTAAATTTTCCCGCAGCCGCATCACACTCGACATCATGGCCATTCAGGGCAACATGTCGGAACAAATGGCGGAATTTTTAAAAATATGCGGCCGCTGCCGCCTTAATATCGTCATCTCAGGCGGAACCGGCTCAGGTAAAACCACGCTTTTGAATGCCATATCGCAGTTTATCGACGCGGATGAGCGCGTGGTCACGGTAGAGGACGCAGCGGAGCTCAAACTTCACCAGCCGCATGTGGTACGCATGGAAACAAAACCTGCGCTGATGGGGGAAGAGGAACAAGAAGAAGTCACCGTCCGCGATTTGGTGAAAAACGCGCTGCGCATGCGCCCGGACCGCATTATCATCGGCGAAGTACGCAGCGGCGAAGCGTTCGACATGCTGCAAGCCATGAATACCGGTCATGAGGGGTCGCTTACCACCGTACACGCCAATCATCCGCGTGACGCGCTTTCCCGCCTGGAGAATATGATCGCCATGGCCGGATACAGCATCCCCAATAAAGGCATGCGCATGCAAATCGCTTCCGCTTTGCATCTGGTGGTGCAAATCAGTCGCATGCGGGATGGAAAACGCCGTGTCACCTGCATTTCTGAAATCACCGGCATGGAAGGCGACGTCATTACCATGCAGGACATTTTCAAATTCACCCCAAGCGGCGAAGAACAAGACGGCCTTATCAAGGGCAGCTTCCAGTGGACGAGTATTGTCCCGCGCTTTGTGCGCCGCGTAGCGTATTGGGGAGAAACCGACCGCCTGGCCAAAACGCTCGGCACGAAGCTCTCACGGGGCTAAAATCCCCCCTCGATTACGGTTTCCCAGTAGTTTTTCCTTCCCTTTCGCCGCCACGTATTTATGCTGCGTGGCCTATGCTTTCCTACCCTGCCATTGACCCCGTTGCCGTGCATCTTGGTCCGCTCGCCATCCGCTGGTATTCGCTGGCGTATATTGGCGGCATTGTGTTCGGCTGGTGGTACGTGCGCTGGCTCAACGCCCGGCGCGCCATTCCCAACCTTACCCGGGAAGCTATCGACGATATGATCGTCTGGGCGGTTATCGGTATCGTAGGCGGAGGCAGGCTGGGCTACGTGCTCTTTTACAAACCTCTCTACTACCTTGAGCACCCGCTACACGCCCTGCAGCTCTGGGAAGGGGGCATGTCTTTTCACGGTGGATGTATCGGCACGATCCTGGCTTTTATTCTTTTTGCGCGCAGGCACAAGGTACCGTTCTGGCCGCTGATTGACGTAATCGCCTGCGCCGCGCCTATTGGGCTGTTCTTAGGCAGGCTGGCAAACTTTATTAACGGTGAACTCTACGGACGCATATCCGATGTCCCCTGGGCAATGGTGTTCCCGCACGGCGGCGAACTGCCACGTCACCCCAGCCAGCTTTATCAGGCAACCATGGAAGGCATTGTTTTGTTTACCGTGCTTTTTGCATTCGCCCGATTCACCAACGTACGCGAAAAACCAGGATTCTTAGGCGGCACGTTCATTATGGGTTACGGGATCGCCCGCATTATTGGCGAATGTTTCCGTGAACCGGACGCGCATTTAGGCTTTCTGTTTGCGCATATTACCATGGGGCAATTGCTCTCGCTACCGATGGTGGTATATGGCGTATATTTAGTAACACGGCGCAAAGGAATGAAGCGATTACCAGATGATGGGATGGGATGATATACCTATGCCTGATTCTTCCTGTCATCCTGTTATTCCGTCATCCGGATATCCTGCTGCGCGCCTACGCGAGCGTATTGCAGCGCAGGGCTCTCTTACCATTGCCGAATACATGGAAGCGGCGCTGCTTGATCCGGAATATGGGTATTACACCACCGGCACACCATTCGGCATGGAGGGCGATTTTATTACCGCTCCCGACATTAGTCAGATTTTCGGAGAACTGATTGGGATATATCTGGCGGATGCCTGGCAAAAACTCGGCTCACCACACGCCGCATTGGTAGAAATCGGCCCTGGACGCGGCACATTGATGGCGGATTTATTACGCGCCACGCGCAATATTCCTGGTTTTCATGAAAGGGTAGCGGTGCATTTGGTAGAGGCAAGCCCCAAACTAATGGAAGTCCAGCAATCTAAGCTGCAAGCGGATATTTCCTGGCATACGGACATAACTGCCTTGCCTCCCCTGCCCTTGCTGCTCATTGCTAACGAATGGCTGGATGCTCTGCCGATCCGGCAGTTTATCAGCACGCGTGAGGGCTTCAAAGAACGCCTGGTGGGATGGGACGCGCAAACCGGCTTTCGCTTTGAATTATCCCCTACGCTTGCATATCCCGATACTGCGCCCCAATCGGAAGGCAGTATAATGGAAATTTGCCAGTCCGCGCGTGACGCAGTGAGGCATGTAGCCCGGCATCTCAAACGCTATGGCGGCACCGCTCTATTCATTGACTACGGCTACTTAATGGGTAACGGCGACACGCTCCAGGCCGTCAAATCCCACCGTTACCAGGATCCTTTGCTGGATCCCGGTACAGCAGATATTACCGCACATGTGGACTTCGGAACACTTCTTGGCATCGCACGCGCCGAAGGAATCAGTACGGAATTAACACCGCAAGGGACATGGCTGAAACAGCTTGGCGCTGAAATACGTGCCATGCAGCTATGCAAAAACGCGGACGCGGCGCAAAAAGCAGACATTCTTTCCGGATTAGAACGATTAATTTCACCCACGCAAATGGGCGATCTGTTTAAGGTTATGCAACTATACTCATGACTTGCGATAAGAGCCGCTTGCACCTACAGTATAAGGTAAATAGCAACCTCAAAGTATCCGTGCATGACCCCCACCACCGACGACCTCTTCTTCACTCATACCGGCATGGATAAAGCCCGGGTACAATCCACCGTCAGTAACGCCCTGCATGGGATGGACGACGGCGAGCTGTTTTTAGAATACACGCAATCCGAAAGCATGGCATGGGACGATGGAAAACTAAAAAATGCCAACTTCAATACCTCCCAAGGGTTTGGCCTGAGAGCCGTACTTGGTGAAGCCTCCGGTTACGCGCATGCTTCCAATTTAAGCGAAGACGCTATCGCCCGTGCTGCTCAAACGGTGCGTGGGGTGAATTTTGGACAAAATGGTCATGTTGCCATGCATACGCCGCCTTTTGGCACCAATCAGAAACTTTATACGGACATTAATCCCTTAAGCGAAGTGAGCTTTGAAGAGAAACTCGCCTCCTTACAGGCGATTGACGCTTATATACGCAGGCAGGATTCGCGTATTGCGCAAGTCTCGGTATCGCTTAGCGGGGTGTGGCAAGCGGTGCAGATTATCCGGGCAAATGGCGCCAGCGCTTATGATATTCGGCCATTGGTGCGTTTAAATATTAGTGTGGTACTGGAAGACGGCGGCAGAATGGAGAGCGGCTCACACGGGTCGGGCGGACGCTGCGCTTACGCGCAGTATCTCAGCAAAGAGCGGTGGCAATCAATGGCGGATGAGGCGCTGCGGCAAGCGCAGGTGAACATGCATGCCATTGCCGCCCCTGCCGGTGAAATGCCGGTGGTCATGGGGCCAGGCTGGTGTGGCGTGCTGCTGCATGAGGCGGTGGGACACGGATTGGAAGGCGATTTCAACCGGAAAGGCACATCTGCATTTTCCGGATTAATGGGGGAGCGGGTAGCTGCAAAAGGCGTGACAGTGGTAGATAACGGCACATTCCCTGACCGGCGCGGCTCAATTTCGATTGACGATGAAGGCACCCCCACCGAATCCACCACGCTCATTGAAGACGGAATACTGGTAGGTTACCTGCAAGACCGTTTAAATGCCAGACTGATGGGAGTCAAACCCACCGGCAATGGCAGAAGGGAAAGCTTTGCTTATGCGCCCATGCCTCGCATGACAAACACCTATATGCTGGCTGGCCAGACGCCACCGGAAGAAATCATCGCTTCTGTTCAGAAAGGCCTTTATGCAGCGCATTTGGGCGGTGGGCAGGTAGATATTACCTCCGGTAAATTCGTATTTTCCGCTTCGGAAGCCTATTTAATTGAAGACGGAAAAATAACCCGACCCGTCAAAGGCGCCACCCTGATTGGCAGCGGAGCGGAGGCCATGCGCAATATCCGGTTAATTGGGAACGATATGGCTTTGGATCCTGGGGTAGGAACC
>CAZRJZ010000146.1:0-4446 GCA_964600465.1 uncultured Rickettsiales bacterium | reverse complement strand
CTGTGCTCCAGGCGGCGCGATTTCCGGGATCCACCACATCCATATGCCCGGCAAAACAAAAATGCGGACGTTGCGTGCCGATGCGCGCAAACAGATTCTCCGTCCGCTCGCCGCCATTACCTTCAAAAGGCACCCGGAAAACAGAAAAACCAAGTGCTTTAAGCGTCCGCTCCAGTGCCGACAATCCTCCTGCCTCAGCAGGCGTGATCGACGGACAGCGCATCAGCTCCTGCGCCAGCGGCAGGGGAGAAAGATAATTAATCACAATTTTTCAGCCGCTTCCAGAACTTCCCTCACATGGCCGTCCACTTTTACTTTCGGCCAGATGTGCGCAATTTTGCCGGAGGCGTCAATCAGGAAAGTTGCGCGCTCAACGCCCATGTATTTTTTGCCGTACATGGATTTCTCCACCCATACGCCGTATGCTTCGCACATTTCACCGGACTCATCCGCTGCCAGGCTGAAGGGAAGGCAATATTTTTCCTTGAATTTATCGTGGCTTTTTACGGAATCCCTGGAAACGCCGATAATCACGACGTTCGCTTTATCGAAAGCCGCTTTATGATCGCGGAAATCTTTGGCCTCAATGGTGCAGCCCGGTGTGTCATCTTTGGGATAAAAATAGATGACTATTTTCCTGCCCTTTAGTTCTGATAGCTGAACTCTTCCGCCGCCATCGGTTTCAAGATTAAAATCGGGTGCTTGATCGCCAACAGCAAGCGGATTGATTTTTTGAGCTGCATGAGATGCGGACATAAGTCAATTCTCCATTACATAATATTATCAATGGGATATAAATAAATATTTGTCACAAAATATTCACAATTTAAATGCGGTAGATATGTTAGCATTGCTTAAAAAGGAAGTAGCATGACAGAGCCTATTGATCCTAAGCTTATTCCCATTATCGAGCAAGCGAAACGGGAACTTTTGAGTTTAATCCCACCTGAGAAAGGCGGATTTAGGTCTCCATCAGAGAGCGGTGATCCTTGGTACCCCCTAAAGGTTGGGGTTGATAAGCAAGGAAATTATGCCTTTATTTATAGTTTTGATGCAGCGAAGCCCCGTAATGGTTTTGGCAACTTTGAAGTGAAAGGCATACAAAAATTCACGCCTGAGCAGGAAGCCGTTATGCGCCGTGCAATGGCTGCTGCGGAAGATATCGCCAAGGTTAAATTTTATGAAGCAGGTGTGTATGACCCTGATTTCCCTATTGCAGAAAAATACGCACCCGATAAAGCATTTCTTTGTTTTTTTGGGGCGGAGGATCTTGAGGATGCTGAAGGAGGTGTTGTCTTAGGACTCGCTTTAGGAATGGAAAAACGTTATGGTGTGCGCGATATTATTGTTCAAGGAGAAGATTTACGCATAGGATTTCATGAGTTAACCCATGCCATTCCTGCAGGAAGCCATGCAGAAAAGACATCATCGGAACATTCGGTTTTAGGTCGACGTCTGGAAGGGGTTGCGGTTGCCCTGGGCGCATTAGATGTGCTCCCTTGGTGGCAAGCTTACGGCAAGTCAACGAAAGCAAAAGTGCAAGAAAGAGTGGTGCATTTAGAGGAATCATCAACTGATAGTCTTCTTTATCGTGAAGTACCTATCATTCTTGATCTTTCAAAAATACACACGCCGAACATAACGGAGATTGATCTTAGCAATACCATAGGACTGCAAGTGTATTATCTGCCGCGTGATAATAAATCATCAAGCTACGTTACTGTGGCACCTGGCACGCACATCAAAGATATAGTAGCAAACCAAGACTCAAGCGAAAGTTTGCTAGTAAAGGGTAATGCACTGCCTAATAAGCTTATGGGCACTATTTTATTAGCGCAAGGAGGCAATGATATATTAACGGGATGCCGCAGTGAAGAAAGCAGTGTTATGTTCCGCTTTGACGATGCGAGCGGGAAAAATAATGTAATTACCACTTTTAACGTGCGTGATCCGAAAAGTGATTATACTTCTGACAAAATACAAATTATTTTTAATAAAAAATGTAACGTTGAACTACAACTATGCGAGGATTTCACGTGGCAGAACCAAAAAAGGCCAGCCACAGAGTTGCGGGTTGTAAATGAAGCAGGAGAAATTGTTGCGTCCGCTTTTATCCTGGATAGAAAACCGGAATATATTCAAGACAGGATTTCTAAAATTACTCTGAGAGAAAAATGGTCTGACTATAATGTCGATGTAAAAGAAGAATCGGTGCCTGTGGTGGTTTTACCTCCTGCTTCTCGGGAGAAAAAGCCTGCAACTATACCTTATACTGCTGCAAGCGTTGACATGGACTATTCAAAAAGTCGTCCGCCAATTCCTTTGACTCCGAGTGCTGAATCGACCATAGCAAAATAATAGCTTACACTGTACTTAGGTGGTTAATATAACTTGCTTCTACAGCGTGCTCCACTTCAGAAATACGCGCTTGTAATCTTTCGAACGAAGTTTCTTTTAAGGAAGCGGTGAGTAATTGTTTTAACCCCGGCAATGCGGTATCAGGGCTGAAATCATGAGGCGCCGTCAGGCGCAGCATATTGAATAGCTGTACCAGGAAAGAATTGGCCTGGCTAAGCTCGCTCTGCTGCAACAGGTTCAGCCGTTCAGCCTCCTTAAAAATCTCGGCGCTGCTGCGCTTGCATAGATCCGGATAAAGATGTGCATAGTTGAGCACAAGGAATTGGGCGATGAAATCACTATCCATCAAGCCACCGGAGGCGTACTTAATGTCCCATATATTGGTGGTGGGGAATTGCCTGGCGACGCGCGCGCGCATCTCCAGCACATCCGCGGCAAGCTGTGCGGTATCGCGTGGGCGTTGGAGCGCTTGCTGCACAACGGCGTCAATGTGTTGCGCAAGCGCCGCATCTCCGGCCACAACCCGCGCTTTCGTGAGTGCCATGAATTCAAACGTCCATGCCAACTCATCAAAATAATGGCGCATGGCTTTTAAGCTCACCGCGAGCAGTCCCTGCTTGCCGGAAGGGCGTAGGCGAGTGTCTACCTCATAAAGACGTCCTTCTTTGCTTAAAGACGTGATGGCCGAGAGCAGGCGCTGCGCGAAGCGGTTATAATAAACGCTGGCAGAGTAGGATTTTTCTCCATCTGAGACCGTTTCAAAATCCGGTACATCATAAACAAATATAAGATCCAGATCCGAGCCAAAGGTTGTTTCCTGGCTGCCTAACCGTCCCAGCGCAATAATGCAAAACGCTGCGCCTGGAATGCGTCCGTATGATTGCGCAAAATCCCGTGCAACAATATGATAAGTATGATGTAAAATACAATCGGCCAGATCGGAAAGAAACGCGCCGCTTGCCTGGGCGGTTATCATGCCGCGTAGCAGCTGGATTCCCGCCTGGAATTGCTTCTCGTTTTTAAAACGCCTCAGCATGTCCAGCCGCTCTTCGGTATGTACGGCGACCCGCAATATCTCCGCAAGCTGGTCGTCCAACTGCTCGCGTGTTTGCAGCGCGCCATAAAATCCGCCGTAGAGCACTACTTCAATTAAATCCGGGTGCTTGCTAAGCCGTTCGGCCAGCATTGGGGCAGACCCCATGATATCGGCCACTAGTCTGAGTAATTCCGGATTATTGGTAAAAAGCGAGAAAAGCTGTACTCCGGCAGGCAAGTGCTGCAAGAAACTATCGAATTTAAGGAATGCGGCGTCGGGATCGGCGGTAGCGCTTAAGCTTTTGAGCAGCGCCGGCATGAGTTCCGTAAGCAATTCTCTGGCGCGGCGCGTGCGCGTGCATCGCCTTGATCCATGGTGCCAGCTCATGACCACGTCGGACACTACTTCCGGATTCTGAAAGCCTAAGCGTGTCAGCGTTTTAATGGTAGAAGGATCATGCATGGCGCCGGTAAATACCAGATTTCCTTCATCGTCCAGTTCTTCGGCGCTGCGGAATGAGGTGGCAAAAATCTCATGCACGGTATGTAAATGCGAGGTGAGGATGCTGCTGAAGGAAGCGAGATCCGTATACCCCATAAATTGGGCGATCTGACGGAGATCTTCTTCTTTCTCCGGCAAGCTGTGGGTTTGCTGGTCGTCGACCATTTGCAATCGGTGCTCAAGCGTGCGCAAAAAGGCGTACGCCTCGCAAAGAGCCTCTTGCCGTTGTTCTTCAATCAGGCCCAGCTCTGCAAGTTTGTCCAATGTTTCGCAGGTGCCGCGCAAACGCAAGGCCTGCTCGCGTCCTCCCCAAATAAGCTGGTGCACTTGCACAAAAAACTCAATTTCCCGAATGCCGCCGAGTCCGAGTTTGATATTATGGCCAGCCACTGCGATCTCGGTGCCTAAGCGGTGATCCATCTGACGTTTGATGGAGTGAACGTCATTAATGGCGGCAAAATCCAGATGCTTTCGCCACATAAAGGGCGAGAGCTGTTTCATAAACCGAGTTGCTGCTTGCGTGTCTCCGGCAATGGCGCGCGCTTTGATCA
>CAZRJZ010000145.1:2168-4459 GCA_964600465.1 uncultured Rickettsiales bacterium | reverse complement strand
TACAGACGCATGCAAAGCCATCGCCGTGCTACGGATGCGGAACTGTTAGAGATGTACGGCCACAAAGCGCCTGCTTTAAGCATTCTTGTCCCCTCCTACAAGGAAGAAAAAAGCGTTATTCGCCAAACGCTTCTTTCCGCTGCATTATCAGAATATCCGAGCAAGAATGTCGTGCTTTTAATTGACGATCCTCACCGCGCCACCGCGCTGGAAGACATGTTGAAACTCGAGGAAGCGCGTAACCTGCCTAAAGAGCTGCAAGCGCTTTTTGATGCGCCGCTTGCGCATTACCGCAGCGAGCACCTAGGTTTTTCCACTCGCATACAAGCGCCCAACAGCGATTTAAAAGCAGAACTGCGGCGCGTGGCCACGCATTACAGCGGAACCGCCAATTGGCTGGATAGCCTGGCAGCGGAATATACGGAGCAGCGTGGCGGGAAACTTTCCATCTCCGAACGCTTTTTTGTAGACGCTATTTTAAAAGCGCCAGCAAAGAAGCATCGTGAGACCGCGGAAACGCTCTTACTTCGCCCAGCCTCTTACGAGCTCATTGAGTTGCATTACCAGCGCCTGATTGGCCTGTTCAGCGTTAATTTCTCAAGCTTTGAGCGTAAAAAATACGCCAACCTTTCGCACGAAGCGAACAAAGCTATGAATTTAAATAGCTATATTAGCGTGATTGGCAAATCCTGGCGCGAAGTGCCGGTGGACGGCGCGCTGCATCTGGTAGAGTGCGGATCTCCGGAACAGGCAGATTTTTCAGTCCCTGCCGCCGATTACGTCAACACCATCGACGCCGACAGCCTCATGCTGCATGATTATGTCATCCGCGTGGTGCACTTAATGGAAAAGCCGGAAAACAACCGTATTGCCGTTACCCAGTCGACCTGCTCTTCCACGCCTGCCCCCGTTGGCACGCTTGAGCACGCCGCGGCGGCTGCGCTGGATGTACAGTTTAAAACTCACCAGGGATACACGCACTGGAATGCCACGTTCTGGGTGGGCGCTAATGCCATGTTACGCATGACAGCGCTTTCTGAAATCCGCGAGGAACGCGTGGAAAACGGGTATCCCGTTTCCATCTACATCCAGGATCGCACCGTGATTGAAGACACCGAATCCACCATTGATCTGGTGGAAAAAGGCTGGCGTTTACACAACTATCCTGAGCGCATGACCTATAGCGCAACGCCTCCGGATTTTGGATCGCTTTTAATCCAGCGCCGCCGCTGGTCGAACGGTGGGCTGATTATTCTGCCAAAACTTTTTTCCTATGCGGCTAAAGCGCCTAAAAACGCCGCGCTGCTCAAAGAGTTGTTCATGCGCTTCCATTATTTAGCGGCCACCACTACGTCTTGCTTAATTGGGCTTGTATTCTTCTTTTATCCTTTCGAGCATGCGCTGACCGATACTCTATGGCTCTCGATCTGGCCGCTGCCCTTCATGCTGCTTTACGCACGGGATATGAAAAACACCGGCTACCGCTACCGCGACGTACTGCATGTCTGCGTATTAACAATCATGCTGTTTCCCGTGGTGCTGGGGGGCGTACTAAAGCAATTCCAGCAAATGATCTCGGGCCAGAAGATCCCGTTTGGCCGCACACCCAAAGTACCGGGCCGTACGGCAGTGCCTGCACTTTACGCTATTGTTGCGCTGCTTCTGCCGCTCATTTTCCTCTACTCCTCCCTACTGCACGGAAAACATTTCCGCTGGAGCCAGGCAGGTTTTGGACTGGTAAACACCGCCATGTTTACGTATGCGCTGGTCTATTACATTGGGTTCAAGGCATCGGTGGCTGACAGCTTTGCCAATATTAGTTTACGTTTACGTAACTTAGCTCATCGAGCCGAGGTTATTGCTTTCCCGCAGCGCCAGCAAAGAGCGTTTTCCGCCAACGATGCACGAGCTGCTTAAAAATCAATCGGTTAGACTATTAACAAGGCACCAATCGTCATAAACAATTCATAATAATTTTTTACATCTATTCTCAGCTTATGCTAGAATACGCTGAGAATCGTGGATTAATATGACAGAAGCAGCTCCCAACAACGCCTCCAAACTCACACACGAACAGTTTGCCATTGAGGCCGTCCTTACCGGCATTCATAGCAGCGCCTGGCAAGCAGAAGCCATGCAAATGGCCAGAGTACCAGGAGTTAAGTTTTTTAAAGACAGAGCATACCAATCGGCGTTAGGCGCTGATGGTAAGGTTAAGGCTGACTTCCTAACCGATGACTCAATTAAACGGGTTAGCATCGAGGTTGATGGGAAAATCCGTTATTTTAAAA
>CAZRJZ010000145.1:0-2158 GCA_964600465.1 uncultured Rickettsiales bacterium | reverse complement strand
CTGACGCAAGAAACCGGAACCAAAGACACCGGCATGAAGGCCGTTGCCTGGGTGGAAACCAATGTCAACGGCGAGGTAGACGATAAAGCCAAAGCCAACGTAATTGTGGGCTTTGCCGGGTATAATGGCAATCCACTCCTTAAAAATTTCGATCCACGCATTAGCCAGGATGCCACCAAAGATGCCACCCCTATGTGGGAAACCCCGCAAACAAAGGCTTTGCACACGGTTGGCAATGGTGGCTTAAACCCGCAGACCAAAGACGTTCCTGCGTTTATGAACCAAGTTAAGGAAGCGCTGAGAACGGAAGGCCTTACAGCGGAACAGCTGCAGATAGCCGCGCACTCCTTAGGCAGCTCTAATGCGCTCGCCGCTGCGGTGGATGCAAAAAACAAAGGCCTTCCGGTTGCTTCGGTGCTTCTGGTGGAGCCTATTGCCGCCTCTTCCGCCTTTGATCATTTAAGTCGCCAGCATGGTGGCGCGGCGATGGATGCGGTGGAAGCAATAACCACATCCGTGCGGAATATCCATAAGGGCAATCCCACCAGGGCAGCACAGCTGGTAACATGGAATCCGCGCGATATGACAGAGGCAGACATCGCCACGCTAAAGGAAAATCTGCAAAAAAGTGGCTTTAAGGACGTTACAGACCAACAAATTGGGGAAGCGCTGGCAACCCATATTGAGAAATACGCCAATAACCCAGACCCCTACAAAAAGGATATTCGGCAGGCAAAAGATGAGCCAAATAATCTGCAGCAAGCAGTAGACAAATGGATTGTTTCACAACAGGATGCGGCACGTAGAGCGAATACGAGTCTCTTTTCCGTTAAGGGTAGTGATGAACAAATTCATCCTCGCAATGAAACCGTAGGCAAAACTATATTCCTTCAAACACCGGAGAGCCTAAGCGATATTGCAGGAACAATGGCCTCACGCTTTGACCCGGCGCACAGCCTGGCCAACATTGCCAACCAGCCGTGGCAAGTGATTGGTGGAGCAGAAGAATTAGAGCGCCTCACCAAAATGCACCAGAGAGCGCAAGACTTCTCCGATACCGGGGAAGGCGCATCCCCCGCCTTTGGCCCTAACCTACCAGGCACCCGCCCCAAACCGCTGGAAGCCCCTAAAAAAGAGCAGAAAGCGCTCGTAAGCCTGGCAGGCGGCGACGATATGCTTACCTACAAGGAGTTTGAACAGCTCTGTAAAGGTGAAAATAGCAAAGCAAAACTAGCAGAGCTATTAGAGGAAATGGACGCAAACGGCGATCATTTTGTTACCAAAAAAGAAGCAGCGGAAGCACTCGAGAAAATAAAACTAAAGGGGGTGCACGGAAGTGATCTCCGTAAAGCCGAAGCTATTGGTCGGGCATTTTACGCAGAAGGCATTGTTTTTGAGAACGCTAAAAAAGCAGGCGTTGACACAGGCGGCCATGGGCTAAACGTAATTGATATTGAGAAAACCCTCGCTAGCGGCGCTGGCAGAGAATAGCGCTTCCGGCATCAGACTTCCTGCGCGACTCGCGTAGTCCCTCCTCCCTGGAAGGGGGGAGGGAGATAGGCAGGATGTGTATTTTTGCAAATGCTTTGACATTTCGGCTGCATGCCTCTAATTGCGGAACCCATGAAACGAGTAAAAATACGTAAAGTCATCTTCCCCGTAGGCGGATTGGGAACGCGGTTTCTGCCGGCCACCAAGTCCATGCCCAAAGAAATGCTCCCGGTGGTGGACAAACCCATTATCCATTACGCCTTTGAAGAAGCGCGGGATGCAGGGATTGAACAATTTATCTTTATCACGGGGCGCAATAAAAACGCCATCAGCAATCATTATGATCATTCTTACGAACTTCAAAGTGTGCTGTCGAAGAAAAATAAAGAGCGCGAACTCGAACTCACACGTGACTGGTTGCCTGAGGCCGGCAACATTATCTACACACGTCAGCAGGAACCGCTAGGGCTGGGGCATGCCGTATGGTGCGCCCGGCATATCATTGGCGATGAACCGTTTGCAGTCATTCTTGCTGACGATATGGTGCTTAGCGACGTGCCATGCTTAAAACAAATGCTCAATGCCTATGCGGAGGTGGGTGGTAATATTTTAGGCGTCATGGATGTTCCGCGCGAGCAAACCAGCAACTATGGCATCGTGGACATTG
>CAZRJZ010000144.1:3144-4462 GCA_964600465.1 uncultured Rickettsiales bacterium | reverse complement strand
GCAAAAGTTTTGAGAAGATCCTGGATGATGTGGACAGCTTGCTCACTCCCAATCGCATCTGGAAGCAGCGTACGGTAGATATAGGCGTGGTAACGCTTGCGGAAGCGCAAGCCTGGGGATTTACCGGGCCGATGTTACGCGGTAGCGGCGCTGCGTGGGATTTGCGTAAAAGTCAGCCCTACGAGGTATACGATAAACTCGCGTTTGACGTGCCGGTTGGCAAGCATGGGGATTGTTATGACCGTTACCTGGTTCGTATGGAAGAGATGCGGCAGTCTTTGCATTTGATACGCCAATGCGTAGAGCGTATGCCGCAAGGGCCGGTAACGGTACCGGATCCTAAAATCACTCCGCCAAAGCGTGCAAAGATGAAGCAATCCATGGAAGCGCTGATCCATCACTTTAAGCTCTATACGGAAGGCTACCATGTTCCTGCCGGTGAGACCTATACTGCCGTGGAAGCGCCTAAAGGGGAATTCGGCGTGTATTTGATTGCCGACGGTAGCAATAGACCGTATCGTTGCAAGATCCGGACCCCGGGGTTTACGCATTTGCAGGCGCTCGATTTTTTGGGAAAAGGCCATTTGTTAGCCGATATTGTGGCGATTATTGGGTCGCTGGATATTGTGTTTGGGGAGATAGACCGATGAAATCAATGTTTATCCGGGTGGCGTGGGTCTTGTGCGTCTCGGTTTTTTGTGTGCCTGCGAACGCGCAGTTAGGCGGCGTTGCGCCGGCGCCGGCGCAACCTGCCAGGATTGCTCCAGGCGCGCCGGAGGCTGCGCCTGCCGGCGCCGTTGTCAAGCCGGCTACCGGCGCGCCTCCGGTGCGATTATGCACCGATAAAGACGTGCATGGCTTGTGGAAATTGCGTCGCGTTTTTGAAACGCCGTCCGGCACCTGGACCGCTGATTTTAAGGAGTATCCGTATCAATTCATCTGGTTTGCTAAAAGGCTTGGTAGCGCCTATTTTGAAACGAAGGGGGCAACGGATTTTAGCTCTAAGCAGGAAGCGAAAGATCAGTTGATGAATATAGGAAGAGTAAACCCGCAGCAATATGTAGCCAGTGATAAGGGGTTGATTTATTTCTACCGGAACGGTAAGGCCGAGCGGAGCGTGTATTGCGGAATCGTTTTAGAAAACAGGTCGCCTTACAAAAAAGGCAACATGGTGATCACGCCCAGCCAGGCTTCGGGGTCGCAAATATTCTTGCTTTATGGCGGCACGGGTTTGCCGAATAAGTCATTAGGCGGTTCGCCGCAACCTGGGTCTGTAAAGAGAAAAGCAAAGGAATAATGAGTTCATGAGCATACGGCA
>CAZRJZ010000144.1:1113-3134 GCA_964600465.1 uncultured Rickettsiales bacterium | reverse complement strand
CTGAGCGGACATTTTCTTTCTCCGCAGCTAATTTGGAGTGGGCGCAACACATTATAGGCCGCTACCCGCAAGGGCGCCAGCAGAGCGCAGTTATGCCGCTTTTAGCGCTTGCGCAGCGGCAGAATGCAGGCTGGCTTTCCCGTGCGGCTATGGATTACGTGGCGGAACTGTTGGGAATGCCGCCGGTTCGTGTGTATGAGGTGGCGAGCTTCTACACCATGTATAATCTGGAGCCGGTAGGCAGGCATGTGGTGCAGGTGTGCACCACCACGCCGTGTTGGCTTAGGGGCTCTGATGCGATCGTAGAGGCATGCGAGCAACATTTAGGTATAAAGCTGGGAGAAACCACCGCCGACGGAGCATTTACCTTGCGTGAGGTAGAATGCTTGGGGGCATGCGTTAATGCGCCTATGTGCCAGATTGGCGATGCATATTACGAAGACTTAACGCCACAACATATTACGCGTTTACTTGATCAGTTCGCTGCCGGAGAAACGCCTGCTGCTGGTCCGCAGGCTGGCCGCAAAAGCAGCGAGCCTGCATAAGCTATTTATGCTTTTTTGACTCTCCTACGCGCCGGTTTTTTCCTTGCCGGCGCCGCTGCCCGTGCCGCAACGAGCGCCAGAGCTTCTTCTAAGGTGACATCTTCCGGATCGCGGCCTTTGGGAAGCGTGGCGTTAATGCTGCCATGCTTGGCGTAAGGCCCGTATTGACCGGAATAAAGCGCTATGTCTTTTCCATCTTCGGGATGTTTTCCAAGAATACGCAGAGGCTCAGCTTTACCGCGACTTTTTGGCATTTTTGCAGTAGCCAGAATGTCAACGGCGCGATTGATGCCAATGCTCAAAGGATCTTCCTGTGCAGGCAGCGAGGTGTATTTCCCGTCCACCAGCAAATAGGGGCCGAATTTTCCAACGCCCACCACGATCGGTTTTTTGCTCTCCGGGTGCAGGCCAATTTCACGAGGTAGAGAAAGCAGCGCCATGGCGCGTTCCAATGAAAGCTCCTCGGCCGGCATGGTCTTAAGCAGGCTCGCGCGTTTTGGGGCCTTGCCCTCGCCAAGCTGTACATACATGCCATAGGGGCCTTTGCGTAAACTTACCGGCTCGCCTGTTTGCGGATCAACGCCGAGGGCTTTTGGGTAAACACCGGCTTCTGCGCTTTCCCCCGCAGTTTCATTGGCAGTGCCCACTTGTGACTTATAACTGCAGTCCGGGTAGCCGGAGCAGGCGATATAAGCGCCGTAGCGTCCGAGCCTCAAACTTAAGCGTCCGGTTTTGCAGGAAGGGCATGCGCGCGGATCTTTTTCCAACCTTGCGCCAACGCCGAATAAATACGGCTCCATGAGCGCATCGACCGCTTCCAGAACTTCTGTGATGGAGAGTTTTTTGCTCTCCTCAATTTTGGCAATGAACTCATTCCAAAATGCTCGCAATACGGCCTTCCATTCACGCTCACCGGAAGAAATTTCATCCAGCTCATTTTCAAGATTTGCCGTGAAATCATACTCCACGTAGCGTTTAAAAAAACTCACCAAAAAGGAATTGACAATTCTTCCCAGCGGTTCGGCAATGAAGCGCTTTTTATCCAAGGTGACGTATTTCCGGTCTTGCAGCACTGAAATAATGGAGGCGTAAGTAGAAGGCCTTCCAATGCCGAGTTCTTCCAGTTTCTTCACCAGGCTGGCTTCCGAATAGCGCGGCGGCGGTTCCGTGAAATGCTGTTCGGGGGTCACTTCTTTTAGTCCCAACGCCTCGCCTTCCTTTAGTACCGGCAAACGTTTTTGCGCTTCGTCTTCCTCTTCGTCGTCTTTGCCCTCCTGGTAGAGTTTCAAAAATCCGTCAAATTTCAGTACGGAACCGGTGGTGCGTAAAACGGCTTGCTTGTCGGACGCGCTTATATCCACGGTCAGCTGGTCAAATAACGCCGACTCCATCTGACTTGCCACCATGCGTTTCCAAATCAACTCATAGAGCCTTAACGCATCTTTATCGAGATAATCCGATACCTGCTCCGGTGTA
>CAZRJZ010000144.1:0-1103 GCA_964600465.1 uncultured Rickettsiales bacterium | reverse complement strand
TACGCGAAATTTCCGTTGGCCGAACTGCCTCGTGCGCTTCCTGGGCATTTTTTGTTTTGGTTTTATAGGCGCGCGGTACGTCCGGCAGATAGGATTTCCCATAATATTTTCCAATATATTCACGAGCGCTGCTTAACGCTTCCTGCGATACCGTGACCGCATCGGTACGCATGTAAGTGATAAGGCCGGTGGTTTCACCTCCGAGCGAAATACCTTCGTAGAGTTTTTGCGCGATTTGCATGGTGCGTTTGGCGCCGAATCCTAATTTCCGGGCTGCTTCTTGTTGAAGCGTGGAGGTGGTAAAGGGCGGGGAAGGATGGCGTTTAACGACTTTTTGCTCAAGGCGTTCAACCGAATATCTTTTTTTCTCCACATCCGCCGCGATGGCTTGCGCTTGCGCTTGCGTGGTAATGGAGAATTTTTCCAGCTTCTCTTCCTTATATTCAACAAGCCGCGCCGGAAGATTTTCCCCGCTTGCGGATGAAAGCAATGCCTTAATATCCCAGTATTCCCGCGAGATGAAACGCTCGATCTCTTCGTCCCGTTCGCAAATCAGGCGTAGCGCCACCGATTGCACACGCCCGGCGGATTTGCTGCCTGGCAATTTGCGCCACAAAACCGGCGACAGGGTGAAGCCAACCAAATAATCAAGTGCGCGGCGCGCCTGCTGCGCGTTGATAAGATTCATATCCAGCTCACGCGGATGTTTGAATGCCTCGATAATGGCTTTTTTAGTGATCTCATCGAACACCACGCGCTTGACATTGACTTTTTTTGGCAACGCCTTGGTTTCTTTGAGCGCTTCCAGCACGTGCCAGGAAATAGCTTCGCCTTCACGGTCGGGATCGGTTGCAAGAAAGAGAGAATCGGATTGTTTTACCGCTTTGGCAATATCTGAAAGGCGCTTCTTTGCGTCGGGATCCGTTTCGTAATGCATGGCGAAATTGGCATCCGGCTGCACCGAGCCGTCCTTGGCGGGTAAATCCCGTACATGGCCGAAGGACGCCAGGACAATGTATTCATTGCCTAAATATTTGTTGATGGTCTTGGCTTTGGCAGGAGATTCAACGACAACAGTATGCATGTGAGCGGCGAATGGCTGA
>CAZRJZ010000143.1:330-4534 GCA_964600465.1 uncultured Rickettsiales bacterium | reverse complement strand
CGGCGGCGTTAAGCGCTTCTTGCAACCGCGTACCTAAGGAAAGTAACGCGACGTGGCTTCCTTGCTTCAAAACGCGCCCTTTACCGATAGGAACAGGCACGCCCATTTCCGGAAGCTTCGCGCCCGTACCCTCTCCACGCGGATAGCGCACCGCGATAGGGCCGTGATGGTATGACGCCGCGGTGGCCACCATATGCCAAAGCTCCGCTTCATCTGAGGCCGCCATTAATACCATATTGGGAAGCGTGGTCAGATAAGCAATGTCGAATGCGCCAGCATGCGTAGCTCCATCCGCTCCTACCAAGCCGGCGCGGTCGATGCCAAACCGCACGGGCAAGTTTTGAATGCAGACGTCATGCACAATCTGGTCATAGGCACGCTGCAGGAAGGTGGAATAAATCGCCACGAATGGGCGATAACCCTCTGCTGCCAACCCGGCGGCAAACGTAACCGCGTGCTGCTCGGCAATGCCGACATCAAAGCAGCGGTCAGGAAACTTTTTTGCAAACAGATCCAGGCCCGTTCCGGAAGGCATGGCAGCGGTGATAGCGACGATTTTATTGTCCCGCGCCGCCTCGGCCATCAGACTTTCAGCAAACACACGCGTGTAGGAAGGCGCCGTGCTTACGGGTTTATTCTGGATACCGGTAGCGGCATCGAACTTGCTGACCGCATGATATTTTTCCTGCGATGCTTCCGAAGACTCAAATCCCCTACCCTTTTCCGTTACCACATGAATGAGCACAGGTCCGGCCTCGGGATCTTCTTTTACGTTTCTCAATACCGGAAGAAGATGCGCAAGATTATGGCCGTCGATAGGGCCAACGTAGTAGAATCCGAGCTGCTCAAACAGTGTGCCGCCAACTGCCACATCACGCGCCAGGTGCTCGGCGCGGCGGGCAAAACGCGTCACCGGCTCAGGGAACTTGCTTAAGATCTGCTTGCTTATATCGCGTAGACGATGATACGGACGCGAGGAAAGCAGCCGCGCCAAATACGCGCTCATCGCCCCCGTTGGCGGAGCAATGGACATGTCGTTATCGTTTAAAATAACAATGAGCCGGTTACGCAAGTGCCCGGCGTTGTTAAGCGCCTCAAACGCCAAACCCGCACTCATGGCGCCGTCGCCAATCACGGCGATCACATGGCGGTCCTCGTTGGCCAGGTCACGCGCCACGGCCATGCCAAGCGCAGCGGAGATGGAGGTAGAGCTGTGCCCTGCGCCAAACGCGTCATAAACGCTTTCTTCGCGCTTACAAAATCCCGAAAGCCCACCGGCCTGACGCAGCGTATGGATACGGTCTTTGCGCCGTGTGAGAATTTTATGCGGGTAGCATTGATGGCCCACATCCCAGATGAGCCGGTCATCCGGGGTATTGAATACGTAATGCAACGCAACCGTCAGCTCCACCACGCCAAGCCCTGCGCCTAAATGTCCACCCGTGCCCGATACGGCTTCAATGGTACGGCGGCGCAGCTCATCGGCCAATTGCGGCAACTGCTCAACCGAAAGCTTGCGCAAGTCCTCCGGCGACTGAATAGTATCGAGTAAGGGCAGCAAGATGGTAATCCGTTAAAAATTCAACCATAAAGCCGGTGATATTGGCCTGATATGCCTGTATTTGCAATGTATTTATCGACATTGTACGCGCTCCAGCTGATTTTCCGGTAAAGCCGGGTGACAAACGCCTGGAGTATGCGCCAGAGTATATTCCGGTTAAATAGACGGTCAGTTATTCGACAGAATCAGTCTTGTAAGGCAGCGTGAATGTGAAAGTAGCGCCACCTTCGGGATTATTCTGACCCCATATTTTACCCCCGTGAGCGGTAATAATACCACGGCAAATCGCCAGCCCCATCCCCCCCTCCCGGTAAGCTTGCTCAGTGGTTTTGCCATGCTTGGAGGCGGAATAAAACCGGTCAAAAATATGCTCCTCATCGCCAGGGGGAAGCCCTGTGCCATTATCTGAAATAATCACATGCAAATCCGGTTTCACCAGCCTTGCGCCAATCGTCACGGTGGTTCCTTCCGGAGTATGATCCGTAATATTTTCCAACAAATTGATCAGTACCTGCTCGATCAATAATCCGTCCATGCGTACAAGGGGCAATCCCTGATCGATTTTAGTAATGACCTTACGCTTCCCTAAACGCGGTTCAACGCGCATCAGCGCGGATCCTATGAGTTCTTCAATAAAATACAGCTCCCGATTTAAGCGCACGGAACCGGTTTGAAGCGATGTTACGTCCAGCAGATTGGTCACCATACGCGCTAAACGCGCCGCTTCTTCATGGATAAGACGCAAAAGCTCTCCCCGATACTCTTCGGTAATTTTTTGTCCCTCCAGCAGCAATGTGCTGGCTGCACCCGTGATGCCGGCAAGCGGCGTACGCAAATCATGACTTACGGAGCTAAGCAAAATGTTACGCAATTTCTCGCTTTCGGTCTCCACCATCGTACGCTCCATCATCTCCGCCGCCGCGGCGCGTTCAATAGCGGATGCAGCAATGCTTGCAAACGTTTCCAGCATGCCGATCTGGTCAGTAGTGTAATGAAGAGAATCTTTATCTTGAAATAGCCCCAGCACTCCCATGACTCCACTTGCAGCGATAAGCGGCATATAAAAACCGGCGGCGCTCGGCAGCGTCTCGGTTCCCTTACCAGCCGGCTGACGATGCGCAAATGTCCAGCGCGCAGCGCTTTCTTCACGCACGATATCGTCTGTCTCCGCCATTAATGCATCGTCATACACCTTAAGGAGCACGTTCTTTTCATCCGGTAGCCACACGGCGATTTCACAATCGAACACTTCGCTAATATGACGAACGGCGATTTCGATGAGTTTATCGCGTCCCCGGTTAGCGGTAAGCTCACGCGTAATGGCATATAGCGCCGACGTTTTTTGCTCGCGCTTGCGCGCATAGGATGCCTGGAGGCGAATACGTGAAGTTTGCGCGCCTATAATCAGTCCTGCTGCCAGGAGCACAACAAACGGCACGAGATGCTTTACATCCGCAAGTTTAAAAGCGTAATACGGCTCAAGTAAGTAATAATTAAAAGCAAGGCCGCTGATGAGCGTAGTAAAAAACGCCGGCCCACGCCCAAACTGCACCGCCACGGTTACAATGGCAACGAGGTAAGCAACTGAGAGATTATAAGGTTCTACGTAATCACGCAGAGGCAGCAAAATTGCCGTTGGAATAAAGGCCGCAAGCGGCGCGGAAAGATAATACCCCCAGCTTGAGTCAAACTTCCAGAAGGGAATATCCCTTTTCTTTGCAGCGCCCTCACCTTCCCCGCCGGTGACGACATACACGTCAATATCGCCGCTGCGGCGCATAATGTTATCGGCAAGCGTACCGTAAATGATTTCTTTCCAACGCGGACGCGGCATTTTTCCCACGATCACTTTGGTGACGTTATTCTCTTTAGCGTAACGAATGATTTCATCCGCCGCCTTGCCGCCAGATAAAGTCTCGGCCTTACCGCCCATCCGCTCCGCTAATCTAAGCGTACGGTCCACCGCCTCCTGGCTTTCTTTGCTTAAACGGTAATGGCGCTCGTTTTCCACGTAAACCGCCGTCCATGGCGCGCGCAAAGAATTAGACATACGCTTGGCCACACGCACCAGCCTTGTCGATAAGATATCCGGCCCAATGCATACCAGCACTTTGTCCGCGCCGCTCCAACCCTGCATAGCGCCGGTGCGGGTTTTGTATCTATCCATCAGCGCATCCACACGCTCAGCAGTGCGGCGCAACGCCAGTTCCCTTAAGGCAATCAAATTGCCCTTGCGGAAGAAATTCTGAGCCGCACGCTTCTTGGCGCCAGGGGCTATATAGACTTTTCCCTCCTTCAAGCGTTTTAGCAATTCTTCCGACGGAATATCCACCAACGAAATTTCGTCGGCATTATCAAATACCGCGTCCGGAACCGTTTCTTTCACCCATACGCCGGTAATGCGCGCCACAACATCGTTGAGCGACTCCAGATGCTGCACATTCAGCGTGGTATAAACGTCGATACCGGCATTGAGCATTTCCTCAACGTCCTGCCAGCGCTTAGGATGGCGAGAGCCGGGAGCGTTGGTGTGCGCCAGCTCATCAAGCAGCACCAATGCGGGTTTACGCTCAAGAGCTGTATCAATATCGAACTCTTTCAACGTAGTGGTACGATATTGAATAGCGCGAGGCGCAATAACAG
>CAZRJZ010000143.1:0-320 GCA_964600465.1 uncultured Rickettsiales bacterium | reverse complement strand
CCTTCCGTTAAGCGCACGGTTTCTTCGCGGCCATGGGTTTCCACCACCCCAATGGCAACGTCAATGTTTTCTTTTAGCGCCTGCTGAGCGGCGTTGAGCATCGCGTAGGTTTTCCCCACGCCAGCGCAAGCGCCGAAAAAAATCTTCAAGCGCCCTCGGTTGCTTTTCTTTTCTTCGCCCTCTTCTGCAGTAATACGGCTTAACAACTCATCGGGATCGGGGCGGGATTCATCGTTCATAGGAATAAGCAACCGTATTTAAAAACAATCATACTAATTCGCAATCAATATATTGATTGCGTTACGCTGGCTGCGCCGCGC
>CAZRJZ010000142.1:0-4536 GCA_964600465.1 uncultured Rickettsiales bacterium | reverse complement strand
CCATCAGTTCACCGTAATGTTTATCGTGCGCGTGGCTCCGGTGCCATCTGTGATAATGATGGTGTAGCGAATACCCCGCTGAAAATAGACGTTGCTGTTGCCGTTCAGGTCAAAGGGCGCGGTGGGGTCTGTTTTCGGGTAGCCTGACTGCACGGCTCCGTTTTTCTTGAGCGTAAAGGTAAACGGCCCTGTGCCTGTTTCCACAAACCACCAGTAGCTCGTTTGCGCAATCGTTGTATCGTTGCCGGCTACCGTCACCGCCTGCGTATGGTCATAGCGCTTTGAATATTGCACACGAAACGCAACTGTTGTGTCCACAGGCGGCACGACTACCGTATCGTCCGGGGGCACGATCGTATCAGGCGGCAGCACAGCGCCCACGGTAAACGTGGCAATGCTGATCTGCTGATTCAGCGCATTCATGACCTTCACCGTATGCGTGCCGTTGCTGACCGTATATCCGTTGCCTCCGTTCAGTTCATACGGGCGGCCGGTTTCCGGATTTACATAAACATTATCGTAATAAAACTTCAAAGGGCGGTTGGGGATGTCTGCATTTACGTCAATATACGCCCATATCTTGCCCGCACTGAGCGCTGCGCCCTGCAGTGTATTGTTGGGCTGCCTGGTGCGGTTGAGCGCATAATTCAACGGATATTGCGCAGGCGCGGGCGGGTTAGTAGTGCCGCCAGCTGCCAACTGCTTCAACTTGTCAAACACGGGTGCGTATGGAAGATACCATCCGGATGCAGGGTTTGTCTGGTCACAGCAGGAAATATATACTTCCACCCCGCAGTTATACGTGCCGCCCGCGTTCCAAAGCGTCACAGCTTTAGCGGTATCGTTTGGCTGAAAGCCGCCCGTCATTTCTGAGGCGATGGCTATCCAATTTGCGTTTTTTGGCACTTCGGTATTTATCCTGCCGTTGAATGCGCTTGCGTCTGCCTGAATAGATAACGCCTGAATTCTGTCGGTACCGTAATTGCCGCTCCAGGGATTTTCCCCGGTGTTGCAGTGCATCGCTCTAATCCAACCTGGCGCGACTTGTTTCTGATAATCGTAGATGGCGTTCAGCTTGCTCCAGCCGTTCGGCACTTCCTCGCGGTTCGTAATGATACGCCCGTTAAGTGCAGCAAATTTCGTTGCAAGGTATTGCAGGGTTGCCTGTTGCTGCTCCAGCGTTCCCAGGTCGTGTGTTTCCTTTTCAGATAACACTAACTGCACGATGTTTTTTGGGTTCTTATTGAGCCAGTACTGGCAATATGCTACCCAAGCATTCACCTTCGCATCGTCAAATCCTGACGCAGGATTGTTGTTTATCCACGGAGATAATTGCGGCTTTCCGCTCTCTTTGTTGTTTACGGAGGCATATATGCAATTTGCCCCGTGAGCGCTCAACCAATCTAAAAATGGATAGTTAAGCCAGTAAAGGATATTCTCGGGAGAGTTATGCCCAATTATTTTCACGTTCGTCCCATCGCTCCATTTCCATTGATGGTTGACAGGCGGCAGTAAAGTGAGTGCGGTTGGCGTGTTCGCGTTTACATCCACAAGGATGTTATTTATCATTGAAAATAATCCCAGATTGTCCACCGCCTTAATGCTGAATGAATAAGTGCCTGCTGCAAGGTTTGTCACGGTATAGGTATAAGGCGCTTGCGCGTCCGTATATTGCAGGATATTATTCTGATAAAATTCCACCCGCGACACACTACCGTCCGTGTCGCTTGCATTTACTGATAATACTACCGATGCAGGCTCCACGTACACCTGCGCACCAATGGGCGATGTCAGGGTTATTGTCGGGCTTTGGTTGGGCAGCTCCAGCACGCCCTCTCTCGGAAAAGCGTCAAAGTTGCCCATCTTCGCGCGGTCGGTCCACACGAGCGATTTTACAAACTCTCCGGAAGCAGAGGCATATAAATCTACTCCGTAAAAGCTGTCTTTCTTGCGGTAGTTGCGGAAATCGTATTGTCCATGGGCGCGCAGCTCGCCTTCCAGCAGCAGCCTGCCCGGCTTTGCGCTCCAGTCGGGTTTTCCGCCAAAGTCCTTGTCATAATTCCATCCGTGGTATAAAAACGGCTCTGCCTCAAAGCCATCTTTACAGGTATAAAAAGTGACGGCTACGCATTTCGGCAGCGTGGCGAGCATCGCCACGGTACGCCAGGCAAGGATGCCCTGCGCCTGCTCTAAAGTATAGCCTTCCAAAGCAGGCGCTTTATTTTTCAGCGCATCTGCAGAATTGGAGGGAGAAGTGTTATAGCCTGTTTCGGTAAGCGCAAATCCTTCCAGCCCGATTTCCACACAGAAATCATTCAGCGGCTTAAAAAACACGTTGTAGCGGTCTACGCTCTCCGGGGTGGCGGCAACACCGCTGCCCTGGTTAATGTTGCCGGAGCGGAAGTAGTTATTGACGGTATAGACATAATCGCGTGGCGGCACTTCCCCATTCAGAATAAACACGGAATCAATCGCCCGGATGAGCGCCCGGGCCGTTGCCATGTCAGCGGTGAGCGTGGCGCCCGCCATAATTTTCTGCGTGGCGGAGACGGAGCGGATGGCTTTGTATGCCATGCGGAACCCTACGGCATACTCCTGCGGGGTGACGATGTGCCTTACGTTCCAGCGGAAATCCCACTCATTCAATACTTGGATGTAATCTATCAAATTTTTACCGTGATAGTATTGCGTAAGCAGCTTGCACAGGTGCGCAAGGTCTGCCCAGGCGGTCGGGTTGGTGGGGGAAATCTTGGGGTCATAGCACGCGCTTTTGCGCTGGGAATAGGGCTTGCCTGTAGCCGGATTCAGCCCCATATTATACCAATCAGGACATCCTGAAACGGACAGTATATTTTTTACGCCATTCGCTTTCTGCAGCTTAAAAAACGATTCATAATAAAAATTCTGCTCGGTGGGCTCCTGCTTCAGCGTAAAGCTCTGGTTGACAGAAGCCGTTTCCGGCACCATAATCCAGAAGTCAGCAAACAGGCGGGAGACATCAAACTCCGGCAGCGCCCGCATGGTGCTGACCCACTTGTTATCTGCGTTTACGATATCCAGCCCTTCTACACGGAGCGGCAGCCGCCCGATAGACTGATGCCCGCCTGCCCCATACCAGGGATAGCCGCATGAGCCGGTGATTGAAACAGGGGTGAGGCTAAAGGCGCTGCAATACAGCAGCAGCACAGTAAGCAGGGAGAAAAGTTTTTTCATTGTAAATTAGTGGGTTAGTAAAAGAAAAATGGCACGTTCAAAGCTACTCTTTCTGTCAAATATGTTAGAATGAGCAGACGCAACATTTTATGCACACTGCCATTGAGTAAAAAAAAGTTCAGTAACTTTAGCCGGCTGTATTTCTGACCTAAAATTCCTGCCATGACCATCAAAGAAAAATTCGCTACGCTGGATATGACGAAGCTGCGCGCTGCAGATGCAGACCTTGCAAGCGAGCTGGACCTGATCCGGGAAAAGACGAAAGACTTTGAAAACGTGACCCCTACGTTTGAAAAAAACTTCAACGAGCTGTTTACGATCGTGAAGGAAGACCACCCCTCGATGATTGCAGAGAAGAAAGCACCGGAAAAAAAAACGGCCCCTCAGAAAACTGAAACTCCGCTGTCCGTAATTGCACCTGTGCTGGGCACAAACACGGGCAAAATCATTGATATGTCGAAAGACAGCCGCAAGGATTTGCTAAAGGAAGTAGAAGACTGCGAGAAGTTTCTGAAAGAGAACCGCGCCAAGGTGCGCGAGCTGCGCGGTGAGCGCATCAAAAAGCCGGTGCGCAGGTCGCCCTCCGACCGCTATGCTACGGGCGTGCAATCGCTTTTCAAAGGCCTTGCTAAAGAAGTAAAGGATGAAAACAAAGTGGAGCAGCTGAAAGCAGCTACCCATGCTTACATCGCAAAAATCCGCAGCATCATGGGCTTCTCCGTGAAGACGCTGGAAAAACAAATTGAAACCATTGCTTCTCAGGCAGAGAAGCGCATCGAAAAGGCCGCCTGAGCCTTTACATAGTTACTTGAGCATAGGCTCGAGGATTTTTTCTAAGAGGCACCCGCCAACACGGGCGCCTCTTATCGTTTCAGGCCGATTCTGTCTGCTCCTGCCGCCACCGCTTCTGCCACATCCTGCCACGACTGCAGCCTGCGCACCTGCCTATCCTGCAGCACGACTTTTTCCCAGCCGCTTGCCGGAATCTCCGTGCGCCCTTTCCTGCGCATGTCAGTAAGCGCAGCTGCCTTATAGGCAACAAAGCTCACCGCGCTGGCGATCGCCTGGTTTACTTTTCTTTTTCTGGTGAGGTGAAACACCTCCCACATTTCAAGTCCGCGATGCCGCAATAGCACCAGCGGTTTTTTGGTATGCCGGTATCCAACCATGTTGATAATTTATACTACAAAGTTAAAACAATAAAGCCCGACAAAAAAAAAAAGAATATGAAAAGGAAAGATGGAGTCGCAGAAGAAGATAGCTCATGAGATCGGAGGTATGAAAAACGATGCTCTTCGCTTTGGTCTTCACGGCGTTAAGTGC
>CAZRJZ010000141.1:3520-4563 GCA_964600465.1 uncultured Rickettsiales bacterium | reverse complement strand
TGATTGCGTTACGCTGGCTGCGCCGCGCAAAACCGCCGCTTTCGGCGACGGTTTTTAACCAGCTGTAGTATCAGAAGCGTTATGTGGGGCTAGTAATTAAGGGCTTGTAACCACCATGCCCCACAAGCGTACGTTAAACCTCACGCCTTTTTACGCAACAGTAAAATTCCATTATTAATTGGCAGCAGATATTTGCTAAATGTTTGCGTGTTCTTGTAATACTCCAGAAGCGCTTTGCATCCCTGGCCTTTATCGGTTTGTGGATTTTCATTCAGCGCATCGCCATGGAAGAAAACGTCATCTACTAAAATAATGCCCTTATCGGAAATTTTACGCTCAGCAATCTTAGTGAGTTCTAAATATTTTCCTTTATCGCCGTCTACATAAATTAAATCGAAATAACCGTCTTCTACGGTCTCTAAGAGAAGATTTGCATCTCCTTGCAGTAAGGTAATGCGGTCTGAAAGAGCGTTGTCGGCAAAATTCTTACGCGCTATATCCGCAAATTCACTGAACTTCTCAATGGTAACCACATGTGAATCTTTGCCCATGAACGCTGCCAGATGCATAGCGGTGTTTCCGATAAACGTGCCGATTTCCAGCACCTTTTTACCTTGATTGAGGCTCAAAAGAAATTGTAGCAGCGCCAGCTGCATGGGAGGGGTGGACATTTCCTCAAACCCCACCCGTCCGTGCTCGCTGAGTTTGAAACGATTCTGATTCACGTGCTCCGCATGATCTTTCAAAAGCCCGAACAGCGCGTCCATGAAATCCTGTTTTCCGTTATATAAATAACTATTAAACTCCTGATGAGGAAGAATTTTGCCCGCATAAGTAACGGAAGGCGCTTCAGGAACGGTCATTTTCTTTGCTGGAGCTTGCATACATACACTCATTACGTTGCCGGTTACTAAAAATTTATAGCCTAAGCCGCAGCCTACCTCCAAGCGTCCTCAAGTCAAGCAGATTAGTGCAGTTGTGATCTACTGCTTATGACAAGAAGAGAATAATGTTTGAAAGCGATGAGTCGATGAAATATAAAG
>CAZRJZ010000141.1:0-3510 GCA_964600465.1 uncultured Rickettsiales bacterium | reverse complement strand
GTTCAGGATTTTTGAGAATAACAACATGCATGCTGTAAGCGATACCGCGCCGACTATCAGCGTACTTATCACGACATTTAATAGAAAAGAGCTGCTTAAACGTTGTTTGGATCGGGTTTTATGCCAAACATTCACGGATTTTGAAGTGATCGTGATTGATGATTGTTCGGCTGACGGTACCGATTCCCTCATGAATGCGTACACCGATCCGCGTATTCGTTATATCCGCAACGCTCAGAATATGGGCGCCGAGCATGGGGACCGAATTCATATCAAGCGCTTTGTGCATGAGCTGAGCCGGGGCAAGTATTTCGTCTACGTGTGCGATGATGATTACTGGATTTCACCAGATCTGCTGCAAAAACAGATGGCCTGTTTTGAGCAATATCCCGCTGCGGTCATGGTGACAGGGGGACAGTTATCGTATTTTCTGGCCAATGATGAAACGGCGCCACTCATCAATGAGGCAAACCTTGAAGATTATAAGGCCTATATTCGGCATATTGAAGTCTGCGAAAAAAAATATGGGCCTATTGAGCGCGTTACTATGTT
Source organism: uncultured Rickettsiales bacterium (assembly GCA_964600465.1). Taxonomy (GTDB): domain Bacteria; phylum Pseudomonadota; class Alphaproteobacteria; order Rickettsiales; family SXRF01; genus CAYMDD01. Next base: position 2,958 of record CAZRJZ010000141.1, on the reverse strand, counting down.
TTTCGATAACGCCTTTCCGCACGCCTTCATGACGTCGGATGATTTCTTGCGCTATTTTGCCACGTTTCCAGTTGCGGCAAATATCATCGGTGGAGCGAGGCTTTATAGTAAAGAATTATTTGTGCAGTCAGGCGCGTTGCAATCTGCGCACGGCTCCAAATGGCAGGCGGGCTATGAGCTTACGATGGGGCCGGCGTGTTATGGCGAATGTATCTATATTAACGAGCCTTGCATTCTGACGGAAATACGCCAGAAAAATGCAAGTTTTAACCGCACTCAGGTAGAGCATTATCTGGATTCTATTGACAGCATTAACAATGCCTTTGAGAAACCGTTACAAGATTGGCGTGGAACCCCGAGAGAAAAATTTCTTAGAAAAATGAAGGCTCAAACCGTAGAAGCGCTTGGAAGGTCTTTTATGGGGAACACCCTGGCTATTCGCCGTCATGGCCAATTAGGCATGTGCACGGATGAAAATATCGGCAACCTAGTAGGAGCTGCGATTGTATTTAAAACGCGCAAGGCCGCGGGTGGAAGTTTCCCGCTAGCGGATATGAAAACCATGCTTCTTATCTCATTGCCTTTACCGCTCCTTAAGCTGTGGGACTTTTGCCGCTTGCTTGTGCCAAGGGTAGGATTTAAAGTGGTAATGCGCAGGCGCTGGAATACCAGGGTGATGCCGGTTATCCGTGCTCCTTCTGTGGCATTGAAACGTGTTTTTGCTTCCCTGAGGATGCGTCTGTTGCGGCGCCTTCCTGCTCCGGCCCGGCGTTTGTGGCGAAGATACCGCGAATATAACCCTAAGGATGCCGCCGATCGTCCGTTGCGAGTCCGGGTAAAATATGCCGTTTATCCTTTTCTCCCCAAACCTGCGTTAGCAATATGGCGTAAAGTGAAATCCAGAACTATCGTATAATACCCGTTTAATCATTCCCTCAAAAGGCACGTCTATGAAGAAAAAAGTTTTTGTTTCCGCTGCCGTTTGGGGCAATGATTATGTTCGGTCTTTTGTTGAGTTCAGCCTCTCTACGCAATTGTCCGCCGGCAACATTCCTGCGCTGGCAAAAGAATTTGAGGTAATTTACCATATTATCACCACTCAAAACGATAAGGACTGTCTGGAAAAAAAACCGCTTGTGCAGGAATTGCAAAAATTTTGCACTATCAAATGGGATCTGATTGATGATCTTTGCCCCGAAGCGCTGGTGCCTGGGGAATTCAGTCCGCATAAATATAATTTTCTTACTGCATTGCAGAATTTTGCTATGGCAAGTGCCATAGGCGCGGATTTTTTAATTTTAAATTATGCAGATTTTGTGTGGGCCGACGGCAGCATGCCTCGCTTGATCGCGAAATTCAAAGACGGCACGGATGCGGTGCTTTCCTTCTGCCTGCCTGTGGACAGAGATGAGGGAGCACAGGAAATCCGGAAATTTTCTAAAGAGCATTCGGATTCAAACGGCATTATCACATTGCCGCCGCGCCAGGCTGCGAATATGGCGCTTGATCACATGCACCGCGAAACAAGACTGCGTTTTTACGATGACCCTGTCTTCACCGTGGCGCCTAGCTACATACTGTGGCCGGTGGAGGATGAGGGATTGTTCATCACGGCGTATCATCAAACCATGCTTGCTTTTCGCGTGCGGTCGGATGATCCTTTTTATTATAACGGCGTGCTCACCAATTCGCTGGATGGCTTCCATTCTGCAGTAATGGGAGGAAACTGCAACGTTGTGCACGCGGATAACTCGGATGAAATCTTTATTTTCTCGCTTTACGAGGCGGTGCTTGATTCGAGCATAGGTGGTAAATCCCCCAATAATCTGGAAGGATTCAGCCGGGATGACTCGATTAAATATTGTTTAAAATCCATCCCCGAAAGCCAGCGTAAATTTGCCTTTCATCCTATAGAGGTGCGCCGGGGCAATGTGACGCGTGAGAAATGGCAGAAAGTGCAAAATAAAGCATTTGAGGCGATAGAGAAACTACATCGTGAGGGGCCGTTTGAACGGGCCAGATACAACGCGCTTTATATTGGCGGGTATCAGCCGGGATTTAAAGGACTGGTAAGCCCGAAGACAGCATCAACGGTTGTGCGTAAAAGGTCAGTCATTCAATCCCTCAGGCGAAAGTTTCAGCGTTTTATGCGGAATGCGGCCACCTTCTTTTCTATGCATTGCATCCCTAGAAACGTGGTAATGAACAGCAATTTCAGCCGTTGGGGCGCGCCATACATGCGTTACTCAGAGGGAATCTGGCGTGATCTTCCTGCGAACCATTGGATCGGTCATTTTGATGGCGGCGCCAAAGGCAGTTACCGTAAATCGCTTGAAGTTCCGGATGAAAGTTCAAAATTTAGCTTACTGCTGGAAGGCGCTGAAGGCGGTAGCACCGTAAATCTTGGGCAGCGCATTAAGGCGGCCTCGCTTTACCAAATCCGTCAGCGTGGTTGCATTACGTGCAGCGGGTATATTCGTAAAGAAGGACCATCGGAGAGCATGGTATATTTGTACCTGCTTGCTGCGGATAAAAAGGATGATTTTACTTCATATGCCCATGTACCCAACATCTTCAACGGCTTTAGAATTAAGAAGATCGGGGAGTGGCAATATTTTGAAGCAAGATCCATTGACATTGGATGGATAGAAAATTTTACCAATGGGATCATGTTTTACTTTGCCGTAAGCGGCTTGAATTCTCCGCAAGATAAGGTGTATTTCTCGCAAGTTCGCTTCGAGGCTGGATACAAGGTAGAAAAATTCAGGCGGCGCGCAACTTGGAAAGAGTTTTTAATCAGCAGGCTGTACTTGCCGTTGCTTGGGATTTCGATCAGCTCATTAAAAAAATTATTTGGAAAGAATGTGAGTATCGAGCGCATAGCGAAGGATCCGTTCTTAAAGCAATCCATCAGCGCTCTAAACATTCCTCCGCTGGAACATTCCGAACTGTTTGGCG
>CAZRJZ010000140.1:3762-4575 GCA_964600465.1 uncultured Rickettsiales bacterium | reverse complement strand
CGCCCTGCCAGTCAATGCCGGGGCGCAAATTGCCGGGGTTGTTATTCCGGAGTCCGATAGGCAGCCCGCTTTGTCCAAGAAAAGATTTTGCCATGTCGTCAGGTAGTAAATTTTTTATTCCAATAGAGTCCCGTATCGCTGAGCATCTTTTTCCGCAGCAGGTCCGGGATGCTGGCCTGCACATAATAAAATTCGAGAAACATGCGGTCGTTCGCGTTGATGGTGAACGTCAGGCTTTGCCGCCCGTCAAACAAAATCTCATTATAGGCAAAGCACTCCTGCACCTGCTGGTTCGGCTGCGCCCCGCTGGAATACTGGCGCATAGGCATGAGCAGCGACCAGGAGTCACCGCCACTGTCCACCATGTTCAGGCTGAACGCATTGCGCAGCTGGCTGGTATTGGGGAAATACAGGTGTGTATGCTTGACTAAAATCGGGTTGTAGGTTGTGTCGCGCTGGATAAAATTATAATCTTCGCTGCCGGTGATGGTCACAGCCGGCTCAATTACCTCTACCGAATCGGTGTGGGTAATATAAATATTCCCGATTACCATGGGCAGTATCTTGCCCGGAGCTGTGCTGACACTCACCGTATACACGACTGTGTAAGTAGTGGTGCCCATGACCACCGTAACAGAGCTGCCCGTAGCATCCGTAATAAAAATCTGATTATGCTGAACGCCTACCTGCGCAGCCGAGCCGATGTTAATTAAAAACTCGGTCACCACATTATTCCCGTCAATTTTATTCAGCCAGTTAGAGCCGGCATAGGTGCTTACAAAATACATGATTTCCTGCTGGACGTCATAAGCG
>CAZRJZ010000140.1:0-3752 GCA_964600465.1 uncultured Rickettsiales bacterium | reverse complement strand
ATACTTTGCGGAATATTGCCTGAAGTAAGCGTGAGCGCAGCGGGCGTATTTGTGGCGCAGGCAATCGCGGTAATCACATTATTTGCGCTGCTCAATACATACAGCGTATCAAAATTGACATTATAGCCCATCACAGAAGGCGCGGTAGTGCAGGCAATGCTGGTTTCCACCGTATCGGTTGCCGGATTAAGGACATGCACTACATTTTGGGTGACATTTGTAATATACATGCGGTCTTGCCCGGAGCCATAGATAATATCAGAAACGGTGTTGGGGCTTGCCGCAAACGTAAAGGAGTTTTGCAGTGTATAATCTTCCGTAGAATATACGGTGATGCGCGGAAATCCGGATGGCAAATTGTGCAGCACATATACTTTATCCGTTCCATTGTAAGCACCGGCAATGGCATTACCCACCGCAAGCGTGAAAGAGGTGATCGTAGCACGAGTTTGTGCATTCAGCACCTGGACAAAACGCGGCTTAATCACCCAGACGGTGCCGCGCGTATAGTCTTCTACCAAATCCTGCACATCTCCTACACCAGAAATAGTTACCTCACCTACGCTTACATACTGCTCTTCGCTTCCAAAATCAGCAGTCACCTGCGTCTCTGTTCCGGGAAGCTGCGAAAATCCGCCAAACAGCTGTACGGTCTGCGGGTTGGGCGAGTTGTTTTCAATGTCGAAAAACAGGCGGCAATAGAGCTTCCGCAACAGGGCTTTCCAGTCCTCTTCCTGCCGGTAGTATTCCTTGCTGGCGAGCAGGTCATGCAGCGTGAGATGTGGCGTGGGCAGCATTTACGACTTAAAAATATTGAACGGTAAAAAGTTACTGAAGCCGGGCAGGGCAGGCAGCGCGGCTTTCTTCTCTTCAATTTCCAGCTTGCGCAGCTCCAGATCGGCATTTGCCAGCCTGATCTCCGAGCGCGACTTGAAAAAGTCCATCACGATGACGAACAGCCCGCCTATGGCAAAAAATAAAATAATCGCCATCACCAGCGGTCGGGGCAGGTAATGCGTGAGAATGCCTTTGATTGTTTGTAGCTGTTCCATAGTTATTGTGTAATAATCCAACGAGGTGCTGAGCTCCACATTTGTTGTGTACGTAACCTTGTTCCATCTGCAGCTAATCCTACGCTTTCATCAAACACATCTGTACCCGGTATTCCACCACCGATATTTTTAATGGTTACGTTGACAAATTTTTTTCCTCCGGCAGTTATTTCACCTACCACTCTTTCCTCTGTTCCGCGTTCCCAATCAATATCCCATTGTGTTTTATTTTTGGCTGCAGCACAGCGCTGCGCGCAATATGCGTCCATTGCCTGCTGGGAGCTGAAGCGCATGGTCTGCATCTCTTTGTGGCAGGCAGCACAGTCTGCGCTGGCGGCAGCCAGCTTCTTGCGGTCAAACAAAAAAGCGATGCCAAAAACACCGGCTACCGCCATTAAAAGATAAATCACTGTTTTCATGGTGCTTTGCTTTTAGGGTAACGTGGTGACGGGCAGCGTGGCTAACTCTTTTGTCTGCAGTGCAGGCTGAGCGGGCAGCTGTAATGCCTTGTGCTGCTTTTGCTTTTCAAACAAAATTGCGATGCCGATCGAGCCGGCCACCATCAGTAAAAAATAAAAAATGGTCTTCATAGTCGTACAATTTTTAGCGGATTTCTCCTGTTTCGTTAAATTCTGCGATATATTGCTCCAGCGCGGCTGCGCGCTGCATGTTCAGCTCTGTTTCGTTGAAAATCTTCGTCATGCTATACATCGCCTGGTTAGACGGGTGCCCGGAATACAGATACGTGATGAGCCCCTTCTTGTCTGCCTCAAATTCATTATAAAACTCTTCGTTTTCGTGGCTGTGCGCATCCTCATGCGTCAGGATGAACGTGAGCGTATAGATGCTGCAGATCTCAATCTTCTGCTTGCCGACATCAATATCCCCGCGCTGGTCATCCACGCGGGCAGGCGTAATCTCCTTGCTGCCATCCGGGTTGGTGATGGTGTCGTAATAATAAATCTTGCGGTCGAAATCGGTCACGACTTTATTAGCCGGGATATATTTTGCATCAGCGGCAAAGTCCATGAGAAACTTCAGGCGCCTGCGTGCCGCGCGGGAAAGCAGATGCTCTTTCGTGTGCAGCTTATGCTTGGTCACCTTCACCTGGATATCCGGCTCCCTGCCCGTGTCTGCATCGTAAAGATATACGCTCAGGATGCCCGGAGTCTGCGGCATGGGAATTTCAATGACGTGCTCGCCCGCATCCTGCAGGTCGCTCACGGCTTTATAATAAAAGCGCTTGGGTTTGTTCCGGTCAATCAGGAAGATGCCGATGCTCTGCGGGTGCGTGGTGCGCACGGTGAGCTTCAGCAGCAGCCTGCGGTGCCAGGTATGGACGTTGATAATCATGCGGTTGGGATTGTTTTTTTTGCGCCTTGCTCTACGAACCGGATGCTCCAGAAATCTTCGGACAATCCTGCCTGCATCAAGTAGTCATACGGAAGGGTGAAATAGCCGTTGTTTCCCCAGTCCTTGCCCCACGAGTTGCGCATCAGGAAGCGCTGGCTCCGGTCGTCATAGCCTACACAGAGCACGGCATGTCCTCCGCGAAACGCTTCTGTCTCTGCCGGCAGCTCCACCACTCCGGAAGCGGGGGTTTCATAAAAGGAGTCAAACACCATCAGCGCACAGCTGAACGGATAGCCATTGGACAGCGAGGCTTTCATTGAAAGCAGGTCGCGCGGAATGCGGCCATATTCTACCACCTGGTTTGACAGCGCGGTGTTATAGCACGCCTCCACCGGCTTCTCCGTCACTTTTGCGAGGTCATAGTTCCAGAGCAGCGTGTTACATACGCCTTCTTTAGCGATCGCTTTGATGGCATCGCGCGGGCGGCAGCCGGAATCTTTCGCTTCCATAGCGATTGCCTTACGGGCATTGTAGTAAATAAAGAGAATGGAGGGCTCAAATTTTTTCCCCTTCTTGATCTTCGCATATTCGAACGAGGCGGCAAGGGCACATGCTACACACGAGCCGGCTGTCATCTGGTTATAGACTTCGGGCATCTGCGGGGAAAGGTCTACCGTTGCCGGCAGCTCGATATTTGGGTCTTCCACCTGGTAGACGATATCCCGCACGTCCAGCGTATCCTGCAGCCAGCCCAGCCAGTTCGGCTGCCATTGCGGCTTCCCGATGATGCGGAAGAGCTGCGCCTTGGCAAGCCAATAGCCTACCCCGAGCCCGGAGAGCAGAAACAACAGGAAATATGCGAAATATTTTTTCACGGTTATTCTGGTTATTTTTTTAACCTTCGCGCTGATAGGTTGCCTCCCGGTACATTTCATCCAGCGCTGCCTGCTGCACCCCGGCATCCGTGCCCTGGAAAAACATGCGGTAGACCAACGCGCTGCCCAGCAGCGAAAGCAACAAGACGACAAACCACTTCATAAATACTGTTTTTACCTGTTTTTAATATACAGGATGATAGACCCAATAAGCATCGTAATTAATCCCAGGATGCCGACACCTTTTAAAATCGGCATTACATTGATTCCTGCACTTGCCTGCTGCTGAATCGAGCTTAAAAAGTCATAGCTGGCTTTATCCAGCTCCTGCTGCGTTAAATACTGCTGGGCAGGCAGGTTCGTATCCGCCTGAAACCGGCACGCCTCTTTTTCGCTGCCTTCATCCTTCCAGTTGTTTTGCACCATGCAATCAAAATAGTCCTTATCCTGCTTATACAGCCACAATGCTGCT
>CAZRJZ010000139.1:1491-4579 GCA_964600465.1 uncultured Rickettsiales bacterium | reverse complement strand
GCAAGCGCATCCGTGAAACGCCGCTCAATCCTGATGTCCCTGATAATAAAGTGAAACTTTATATCATCGGATTTGGCGATCCCGGCGATGTCGATGAAACGCTCTTAAGCGCGCCGTATCCGGCGGGATGCGAGCCTACGCGCTATTACAGCGCTCCCGACGCCGATGCGCTTGGGACTGCATTTGAAGAAATAGGTAGAAATCTTATTTCGCAAACCGTAAGGCTGACCAAATAGTGTATGCAAACCAACACGTACTCTAAGAATATCAAAGCCGCCGTGAGGCTGATGAAGAAGGAAATCCGCCGCCTTGGTCGCTTACGTGAGAAAGGCGCGGTGGCGGTGGAGTTCGCGCTTATTGCCCCGCTTTTTTTCCTGCTGCTGATGGCGATTGTGGAATTATCCATCATGCTGTTCGTTACAGCCGTTATGGAGGGCGCCATCGGCATTACGGCCCGTATTGCTAGAACGGGTTATGCGCCTGACGGGACCCCGCGATCGGATAAGTATATCCGCGGTGAATTTTTGAAATACACAGCGCGCATTCTGGATGATAAAAAACTGGATTTTTCCGCTCAGGCTTATGAAAAATTCAGCGATATTGGCAATGCCGTGCCAATTGACAGTATCGGAGAGTCGGAGCAGGTGGTGGTGTACCGGGCGCGGTATCCTTGGCCTATTATTACCCCCGGAGTTGCCTTTTTCTTTGCAAATAATCAGGACGGAGATGCGCGTATTATCGACGTAACCAGGGTAGAAAAAATCGAATTGCGTGGACTTGTCGAGGAGCCGCCGCCTGAGCCGAATCCGGATCCGGATCCGGATCCGGATTCGACCGCTGAGACTTCCACTGTGGAACCAAGCTCCAGCTCTGCCGAAGAAAGCTCGAACTCCGGAGATGAAACTTCCAACTCTAGCGAATACAGCGCCAGCGTAGATCCCGATCCCGAAATCGGGCCGCCGCTGGATTAAGGCATGTGGACATTCACTCCCATACCCGGCTGCAAATGCGGTTTCCCTCGCATCCCCTACTCACCTATAGCGCGGCGCAGCCAGCGTAACGCAATCAATATATTGATTGCGAATTAGTATAACTTTTCTTTAGCGCCCTTTTTTTAAGGATGCGTTGAGGTCAGCAATAGCGTATAAAGAGCGTGTTGGTAAACGGAGAACGTGCATGCCGGATTTTGCTACCATTAAGGCTCAGATCAACGCACTGCCGCGCAAATACATATTCTGGACGCAGAAAGAGGTTCGCTCTTTGCCGGACATTATGAGCGATGACGAGCAGGTGCTCGCCCTAACCTCGGGTTTGATGAACAATTCCACCTGGCTGGCGGTATGCACTAATAAGCGGCTGATATTTTTGAATCGCGGCATGTTTTATGGCTTGCGCCAGGTGCAGATTCCGCTTGATCGGCTGCAGTCGATCGATCACCGTTTTGGTCTGGCCTTTGGAGACATCACCGTCTGGGACGGCGCATCTTATTTTACCCTCAGCATGGTGCTGCGTCAGTCGATTAGTGCGTTTGCGCAGGCGGTGGAAGCGGCAGCGACAGCGTTTAAGAAAAAGGCGCTGACCGTTGAAATTCCTGGAAAGACCGCTCCGGATATTGCTTCTCAGCTGGAGAGGCTGGCGACGCTGAAAGAAAAAGGGCATATTACGGAAGAAGAATTTCAGGCGCAAAAGCGAAAATTGCTCGCCTGAGTCATGAGCTTTAAGGCGGATAGATAAAATTTTAAATAAATAATAATATCAGATACATAGTTAAATATTTAAGAGATATTTAATATTTTGGCGCTAAGCTGTAAGCGTACCGATCCATGGGTTCGCATGTCCATTATAACGGCTGTTTTTCCTAATAAGTCGCCTTGCCTGCGCTGCGATGCACGCGGTTCGGTAATGGTAGAATTCGCGCTTGTTGCACCTCTCATGCTGCTGCTGGTATTTGGTATCGTGGAGTTTTCCCTGGCGATGTTTGCGCAACAAGTACTGGAAGGGGCAACGCTGGGCGCGGCGCGCAGCGGTAAAACCGGCTACATAACGGCCGGTAAAACGCAAACGCAAACCATTGCGGATGCCGTGAAAGAGCGTGCCGGCATGCTTTTGGATATGGATAAAGTCACCATTACCCCGATCGCCTACAGCCAGTTTGACCAAATTGGCCAGCCGGAACCTTTTGTGGATACGAATTACAACGGCGTGCGCGACCCGGGCGAGAATTACACCGATAGCAACCATAACGGCCAATACGATACCGACATGGGCACAAGTGGTCCTGGCGATTCCGATGAGGTGGTGGTTTACACCATTACCTATCCCTGGAAGGTAATCACTCCCTTAGTGGGGCAATTTTTAGGCAGTGGCGGCACGCTCACGCTCACCTCGCGGACGGTGGTAAAAAATGAACCTTATTGATAAACATATCAAATGCTTTCTTCGCGACTCACAAGACTGCCGGGGTGTGGCGGCCATGGAATTTGCGATCGTGCTGCCCTTTTTATTGATGGTATTCCTAGGCGGTGCGGAGGCTTCGCGTTATTTCCTGATTCACCAGAAAGCAGAAAAACTGGCCTATACGGTGGCGGATGTGATCACCCAGTCGAAATCGCTTACCAATGCGCAAATCGCCCAGACGCTCACGGTAAGCTCGCAGTTAATGCAGCCTTTTACTTTTGATGACGATGGCGTGGTGATCCTCACTTCCGTCTATCAGAGCGGCGTTATCAACCCGCCTTCGGTGAATTGGCAGTATGTGGGCGGGGGGACATTGTCGCGCACCAGCAAAATCGGTGTGCCCAATTACTACGCAACTCTTCCGGGAGGCTTAAGCCTGGCGGATAAAGATAACGTCATCATCGCGGAAGTCTATTATCGCTATAAACCTTTGTTCGGCAGTGCGGCGTTCGCTGAGAAGGATTTATACAAAACGGTGATTTTCAAGCCACGCCTGGGCAATCTTACTACACCCCCAACGTAAGGAAAATGATATGTGCCTTATGTTATTGACTCGAATGCGTAATCTGACAAGGGCCGACGCAGGTTCAATCATGCCGCTGATGGCTGTGACGATTAGCGCGCTCATTAT